>JBKJSO010000064.1:0-6318 GCA_046595835.1 Acidimicrobiales bacterium
CTCCGGTCGCACCGCTCGCGCTGGCTCCAAGGGGATGGCCGTGAGCCTGTCGATCTGGAACGAGGAGCTGCACATCAAGCGCCTCCAGAAGCGCATCGGCGTGCTGCAGCCCATCACGGAGATGTTCTCGAACGACAAGCGCCTCGTAGACCTCGCCGGGTGGGACCCGATGGCCGAAGGCGTCGTCTAGCCCGCACACGGATCACGTCGGCTGGGTACGGTCGGCGCCATGACCAACGCCGACACTGAGCTCGATCCCGAGCAGCTGGGGCAGTTCTCGTTCCTCGTCTTCTCGAAGCTCGAGGGGGCGGTTACCGCCGGCATGGTCCACCTGGGCGACCGGCTCGGCCTCTATGCGGCGCTGCGCGACGCGGGCGAGCCGATCACCACCACGGAGCTGGCCGAGCGAGTGGGGTTCCACGAGCGGTGGGTGCGGGAGTGGGCGTACAACCAGGGCGCCGCGCAGATCGTGCACGTCGACGCGGATGAGCGGGTGTCGTTGTCGCCCGAGGGCGTCGCCGTGCTCGCTGCTCCGGAGCACCCCTCGTTCGCGATGGGCTCGTTCCACCACCTGCCCCAGACCATGGCCACGCTCGAGCGCCTCCCCGACGCCTTTCGCACGGGGCTCGGCCTCTCCTACGACGAGCACGGGCGCGAGTGCGCCGAAGGCATCGCTCGGGGGTTCGAGCCATGGATGCGGGCCAACCTCCTCCGCACCGTGCTGCCACAGCTCGACGACGTGCCGGGCCGGCTCGAGGAAGGCGCGCTCGTGATCGACGTCGGCTGCGGCGCCGGTGGCATGGCGCTGCTGCTGGCGGCGGCCTTCCCAGCCGCGGAGGTGCAGGGCTACGACATCTCCCAGCACGCGCTGGCCCTGGCGCGTGAGCGCCAGGAGGCGGCTGGCGCCCCCAACGTGGCCTTCCGCGATCCGCGGGACACACCGATGCCGGCCGACCGCTCCGCGCAGCTCGTGACCACGTTCGACTGCATCCACGACATGACCGATCCCGGGTTCGTGATCGCCGCCATCCGGGCCGCGCTGGCTGACGACGGCACGTGGCTCCTCGTCGACATCAAGGCGCACGACACCTTCGCGATGAACGCGAAGCGCAACCCGATGGCCTCGCTCATGTACGGGATCAGCGTGCTGTCGTGCATGTCGTCGGCCCTGTCCGAGCCGGGTGGCGCCGGTCTCGGCACGCTCGGGCTGTCAGCCGCCAAGGCGGAAGAGCTGGCACGGGCGGCCGGCTTCACGCGCTTCCGCCGGCTCGACATCGATCACCCGATCAACGCGTTCTACGAGATCCGCCCCTGACGACCGCGGTCGTCAGGCGGCGCGCAAGGTAGCGGCGATGTGGGGTGATCCCATCGACCTGCATCGCACGACCGTACTGGCCGCTTGGGTACGGTCGGCGCCGTGGTGGATGCTCGCGCGGTCGTCGTCGCCACTCGTGCCGCCGAGCTGGCAGCCGCGTCCGGTGTCGAGCTCCGCGACGACCTCGCGCTGTGGCGGCTCGCCGGAGGGCGGCCCGCAGCCGCGGCGGTGGCCGGTCGGCCCGAGGAGCTCGGCACCCTGCTCGAGGTCACGATCGACGCCCCCCAACGCGAGGCCCGAGGCGCTCACTACACGCCTGAGCACCTCGCCCGGGACCTCGTGGCTCGGGCCCTCGTGGGCCACCGCGATCCGACCGTGTGCGATCCGGCCTGCGGTGGCGGGGCACTCCTCCTCGCCGCCGCACGGCACCAGATCGACGCCGGCGCGGAACCTTGCGCCGTCGTGGGCCGGTTGTGGGGGATCGACATCGATCCTCTGGCCGTCGCCACCACCGAGGCCTCGCTCGCGCTGCTCTGCGGCGCGCCGCCACCTGGCCACCTGCAGGTGGCCGACGTGCTCCTCGATCCGCCCGCGCTGCCGACCTTCGACGTGGTGATCGGCAACCCACCGTTCCTGAGCCCACTGGCCACGTCCACCGCGCCCACGACCGTGTCTGCCGAACGACTGCGCCGGCGGTTTGGGCCTGCGGTGCGGGCCTACACCGACGCGTCCGCGCTCTTCCTCGTGGTGGCGTGCGCCCTCGCTCGTGCCGGAGGGACGGTGGCGATGATCCAGCCGCAGTCGGTGATCGCGGCGCGCGACGCGTCGGGAGTGCGCGCCGCCCTCGACTCGGTAGCCACCCTGCGGGAGGTGTGGCTCCCGAACGGCCGCCCGTTCCGTGCCGCCGTGGACGTGTGCGTCCCGATCTTCGACGTCGTCAGCCCGACCGACGGCCGGGTCGGCACCTCGGACTGGTGTGGAGGCCTGGCCCGCGCCCACGGCGTGCCGGTGGTGCACCTGAGCGCGGACGGCACCGTCGGCGACGAGGCCACCACGAGCGCCGCGTTTCGCGACGAGTACTACGGCATCGTCCCGCACGTGCACGAGGCCGACTCGCTCCCGACCGGTCGCCGGCTGGTCACGACCGGCTTGGTCGACCTGGGGGGCGCCGCATGGGGCGAGCGACCCGCCAGGGTGGGTGGGCGTCGGTGGGCCCGTCCGGTGGTGGACATCGCGGCGCTTGAGGGCCGCGCCGCCGACTGGGCCCGTCGCACCGCCGCGCCGAAGCTGATCATCGCAACGCAGACCAAGGTGGTGGAGGTGTTCGTGGACGCCGACGGCACCTACCTCCCCGGGGTGCCGCTCATCGTGGCCTGGGCCGCGCCGGAGCGACTCGGTGCGCTGGCCGCGGCGCTGTGCTCGCCGCCGATCAACGCATGGGCCGCGAGCAGGGTGGCGGGCACCGCCCTCACGTCCCGATCGCTCAAGCTCACGGCGTCGCTCGTGCGCGCCGCGCCCTTGCCCACCGATGCCGAAGCCTGGGAGGCGGGCACTCACGCCTTCGAGGTCGGAGACCTCGAAGGCTTCGCAGAGGCGATGACCTCGGCCTACGGCTGCGAGCACGCCGTGGCGGCATGGTGGCTCGACCGCGTCGGATCTGCCTGGAGCCTGCCACCCTCCACTCGGTAGGCTCTCGCCCGACATCAGGAGTGGCTCGGGTGACCGGGTCCAGCAACCTGGGACGGACACCCAAGGTGCTCTCTCACCCCTCGGGGTGGGGATGTGGTCCCGGCGACGGGGCAACGAAGTGTTCGGGTCTCGGCCCACCAAGGGTGTCCACTCCCGCAAGTGCAGGAGGACGGTTGGCCGCAGCGCCATCGAAGGAGCGAGGAGATGGCCCCGACGACATGGGCGGCGTTCGTCGCGCCCACGTTTCGCTGCTCCCGGCCTCGGGTGCATGGCGGGACGGCGACCCGATCGGCGAGCGGGCGTTCCTGTCGCTCGGGGATCGCCCCTTCGCCCTCGAGGGCGGCGCGGTGCTCCCTGGCATCACGATCGCGTACGAGACCTGGGGCACGCTGAACGCAGATGCCTCGAACGCTGTGCTCGTGTGCCATGCCCTCACCGGTGACAGCCACGCGGTGGGGCACCTTGCCCCCGGCCATCCGGCACCGGGCTGGTGGGACGGGCTGATCGGGCCCGGCAAGGGCCTCGACACGGATCGCTGGTTCGTCGTGTGCGCCAACGTGATCGGCGGCTGCCAGGGGAGCACGGGACCCGCCAGCGCCCATCCCGACGACGGGAAGCCGTGGGGGAGTCGGTTCCCTGTGGTGTCGGTGCGCGACTGGGTGCGCACCCAGTCGTCGCTGGCCGACCACCTCGGCATCCGACGCTGGCACAGCGTGGTCGGGGGATCGATGGGTGGCATGCAGGTCCTCGAGTGGGCGCTCATGTTCCCCGAGCGCGTCAACTCGATCGTGCCCATCGCCACGGCGCTGGCCGCCAGCGCCCAGCAGATCGCCTGGTGGAGCACCGGGCGTCGCATCATCCGGATGGACCCGCGCTGGCGCGGCGGCGACTACTACGACGCGGCGCCGGGCGACGGCCCTCATGAGTCGCTGTCGATCGCCCGCATGGTGAGCCAGATCACGTTCCGCAGCGACGACGTCTTCACGCGCCGGTTCGGCCGCGAGGTGGTGGAGCCGCTCGACGGGTTCTCGCTCTGGCAGCGCTTTGAGGTGGAGCGCTACCTCGAGTACCAAGGCGACAAGCTCGTGCGCCGTTTCGACGCCAACTCGTACCTCTTGCTCACGAAGGCCATGGACCTCCACGACGTCGGTCGGGGCCGCGGTGGCGCCGAGAAGGCGTTGGCCCGGCTGCAGGCACCGGTCCTGGCCATCGGTGTGGCCAGCGACATCCTCTACCCGCTGTACCAGAGCCACGAGATCGTGGCCGGCGCCCGTGCTCACGGGGTGGAGGCGCGCTCGGTCGAGCTCGGCAGCCCCCACGGCCACGACGCCTTCCTCATCGAGCACGAGCAGCTCGGCATCCCCCTCAGCGCCTTCCTCGACGACGTGGAGACCCGACATGTCTGACCAGCCGCCCTCCGACCACCTCGAGACCACCGCCATCACCGCGGGACGCGATGCCAGCCGTGACTCGCTGGCGCCCGTGCTGTTCCCCTCCACCACCTACACGGTGGACGCCGTCGCTGAGCAGGCGGCCATGGTGAGCACCGCGCGCCCCCAGAAGCTCTACTCCCGCTTCGGGAGCCCCACGGTGCGCGAGTTCGAAGACGCGGTGGCCGCGCTCGAAGGAGCGGAGGCGGGGTTGGCGTCGGCATCGGGCATGGCCACGGTCAGCGCCGTGATCCTCGGTGTGTGCTCGAAGGGCGACCACGTCGTGGCCACCCGTCAGATCTTCTCGGTCACCTACGCGCTGCTGGCCATGCACCTTCCCCGCTTCGGCATCGACGTCACCCTCGTCGACGGCACCGACGCGGAGGCGATCGCGGCGGCCGTCATTCCCGGCCGCACCCAGGTGGTGCTCGTGGAGACGCCCGCCAACCCTGCGCTGTCGCTCGTCGACCTCGACGCGATCGGTGCGATCAAGGGCCCGATCACGGTGGTGGATTCCACGTTCGCAGGCCCGACGGTGCAGCGGCCCCTCGAACACGGCGTCGACCTCGTCATCCACTCCGCCACCAAGGGGATCGCCGGGCACAACGATGCCCTGCTCGGGGTGATGGCCGGCAACGCCGACCTCATCGACCCGATCTGGGCGTGGCAATCGGCGATGGGGGCCCAGGCATCGCCGTTCGACGCGTGGAACGGGCTGCGCGGGATCCGCACGCTTCCCACCCGCGTCCGCCAGCAGAGCGAGTCGGCCCTGCGACTGGCCGCCTTCCTGGAGGGCCACCCGGCCGTCGAGAAGGTGTCGTACCCATACTTGCCCAGCCACCCGCAGCACGACCTGGCCCGTCGGCAGATGGCCAGCGGCGGCACAGTGGTGGCCGTGGAGGTGGCCGGCGGAACCGCTGGCGCCACCCGGTTCGTGGAGGCGTGTCGGCTGGCACGGATCGCGCTCTCCCTCGGTGGCCCGGAGACACTGCTCACCATCCCGGGCACCTTCGGGGCGCGCTTCACCCCTGCCGAACGGGCCGAGCTGGGCATCACCGACGGCCTGGTTCGCATCTCGGTGGGCTTGGAGCATGTACACGACCTCGAGGCCGACCTCGCTCAGGCCCTCGACGCCCTCAGCTGAAGAACTGGGCCAACGCCTCTTGGTTGGCCTCTGAGCCCACCATGCGGACGAACTCGGCGTCTTCCCGGCCCCGCGCGGCGCGCACAGCGTCGAGCCGTGCGGCAACCATGAGGCGCTTGGTGGTCTGCAGCGAGTCGACCGGCATGGCGCCGATCTCCCGAGCCACCGTCATCGTCTCGTCGAGCAGAGCGGCCGGGCTGGTGACCTTCCAGGCGAGCCCGCAGGCGACTGCCTCCTCGGCCGAGAGCCAGCCGGCGGTGAAGATGAACCGGGCGGCGGCCTGCCACCCCATGCGCTGCGGGAGCAGCAGGCTGCCCGCCGCCTCGGTGGTGACGCCGAGGGTCACGAAGGGCACCTTCAGACGGGCGCCCTCGGCGATCCACACGATGTCGCAGTAGGGCAGCAGCGTGGCGCCGATCCCCAGGCCGAGCCCGTTCACCGCCGCGAGGAGCGGCTTGTCAAACGTCTCGAGAACCGGGATGAGGCCGCGGTACCCGTGGAGCTGGTCGTCGCCATGGTCGGGTGGCGCCATCATCTCGCTGAGATCCTGACCAGCGGTGAACGCGCGGCCGGTGCCGGTGAGCACGACGCAGCGCAGGTCCGGATCCGCCTGCGCCTCGAGGAGTGCGTCGCGCGTGGCATCCCACAGCTCGTCGTTGAGCGCATTCAGGGCATCCGGGCGGTTCCAGGTCAGGAGCCGCACGCCGTCGCCGTCGATGATCTCGAGCAGGGTCATGACC
>JBKJSO010000396.1:0-12148 GCA_046595835.1 Acidimicrobiales bacterium
AGCCTCGTCGGCCGTGAAGTCCTCGGCGATGTAGACGGTCATCGGGCGATCCTGGGGCGAGGTGGGATCCAGATCGTACGCTCCCCCTCACCCACCGATCGCGGACCGTCGAGCCTCAGGACCCACGCGCTCGAGGGTGCCTGCAAACTCGGCCTGCGCCGCGGCGAGCGCACCCTCCGCGAGCCACAGATCGGCGATCGTCCAGGCCAGGGCGATGGCACCATCGACCACGGCTCGATCACCCGGCTCGGCGGCCGCGTGGCCCGCAAACTCGGGGGTGTGGATCGGAACCCCCAGCGGGGCGGCTTGGATCATGGGGTGGATCGACGGCACGAGGTAGCTCACGTTGCCCATGTCGGTGCTGCCGACGACGGCGAGCCTGGGGTCGGAGTCAACCAGCGGACGCCCGAGCGCGGCGGCGTTGGCCGAGTAGAGGTCGACCATCACCTCGTTGTCGAGCATGTCGGCATACACCACGGACTTCCATGCAATCTCGACCTCGCACCCCGCGGCGAGCGCCCCCGCCCGCAGGCACGCCTCGACACGCTCCTTGAGGGGCCCCAGGGTGCGGATGCTGCCGGAGCGGACCATCCACTCCGTTCGGGCCCGCGCGGGGACGATGTTCGGCTTGTCGCCGCCGTCGGTGACGATCCCGTGCACCCGCTCGGTGGGCCGGATGTGCTGCCGCAGGGCGGCCACGTTGAGGTAGCCGAGCACCGCGGCGTCGAGGGCGTTGCGGCCCCGATGGGGGAAGGCGGCCGCGTGCGCGGCCTCCCCGGTGTAGGTGGCGGTCAGCTCCTGCACCGCGATCACCGCCATGCGCGGCAGGTCGGCCCCCGCGGGGTGGACCATGAGGGCCGCATCGACGTCGTGGAACGCACCTCGTTGGGCCATGAGGATCTTGCCGCCCCCGCCCTCCTCGGCCGGGGTGCCGAGCACGACCACCCGTCCGCCCGCCTCGTCCGCCAGCGCGGCGGCCGCCAGACCGGCGCCGAGCCCCGCGGTGGCGATGATGTTGTGACCGCATGCGTGCCCGATGCCGGGGAGGGCGTCGTACTCCAGGAGGACGGCGATCGACGGACCAGCGGTGCCCGCGCGAGCCACGAAGGCGGTATCGAGGTCGAAGGCGCCGCGCTCGACCGCCAGCCCCTCGCCTTCCAGCAGCGTCGTCAGCAGATCGTGGGCGAAGTGCTCGTCGTAGTTGAGCTCCGGATGGGCGTGGATCTGGTGCGACGCGTCGAGGAGCACCTCGGTGCGAGCCTCTACCTCCGCTCGAATGCGCTCCTTGAGCGTGCTGAGGTCCACGGGGCAGAACCCTACCGGTGGGACAGCACGACCTTGCCGAGCTGGGCCCCCGTCTCGAGTCGCTTCAGCGCCTTCGGGTACTCGTCGAGGGGGAGCACGCCGTCGACCGCGATCGGCAGGCCCTGCTCGACCAGGCTGGTCACCTCGGCGAACTCGATGTACGAGCCCATCGTCGAACCGATGATCTCGATCTGCTTGAAGAACAGCTTCGGCAGGTTCACCTCCACCTTCTGGCCAGAGGTGCCTCCACAGACGACGAGGCGACCACCAGGCTCGAGGGCGGCCACCGAGCGGTCCCACGTGGCGGGCCCGACGCTCTCCACCACCACCTGCACCTTGACAGGCCAGTCGCCAGCCGAGTCGTAGGCCGCCACCGCGCCCAGGCCGAGGGCGGCTTCCCGCTTGGCTGGGTCACGAGACGTGACGTAGACCTCCGCTCCCATGCGCACGGCGAGGTGGAGGGCAGCCGCGCTGACGCCACCGCCGACGCCCACGATCAGGCAGCGCTCCCCCGCCCCCAGCCGCGCCCGCCGCAGCATCCGCCACGCTGTGAGGGTGGCGAGCGGATAGGCGGCGCACTCCTCCCACGAGCGGCTGGCGGGCTTCGGCACCACGTTGCGAGCCGGCACCACCAGCACCTCGCCGTGTCCACCCCATCGCTGCTCCCCCACGATCTGGAAGCCCCGGCCCAGCGGCGAATCGACCCCCAGGGCCACGATCGCCTCGAGCGGTGACACAGCAGGGTTCACCACCACCTCGTCGCCCACTGCCACGCCACGCACCTCCGCGCCCACCGCACGCACAACCCCGGCGACATCGCAGCCCGGGACGTGCGGGAGGTGCGGGCGCGGTTGACCCCTTGTCAGCCAGAGGTCCATGTGGTTGAGCGCGCTGGCGACCGGGTGCACCGCGACGTCGGCGGGTCCGACCTCCGGGTCAGCGATCGTGCCCCACCGGTAGGAGCCAGGCGAGTCGTCGAGGATCCACGCGTCCATCGCAGCGACCGTAGCGGCGGCCGACGCTCACACGACGCAGCGCAGCGCGTCCGGCTCCACCCGGATCGACAGCTCCCGCACGCGCCCAAGGGGCTCGCCGTCGAGCTCGACGTGGGTCGGACGGTCGAACTGGACCTGGATGGCCTGCACCCGCTGCACCTCGATGCCGGGATGAGGCACGTGGGTGCCCAGGGGGAGGCGGCGTCGGGCCTGGATGCGCTGACCGAGGGAGAGGTCCGCGTCGAGCACATCGAGGCGGCCATCGTTGGGGTGGCTCTTCGGAGCGACGTCCCAGGTGCCGAGGAACTGAGCGTTCATGGCGACGACGACCCGGCCGAACCACCAGCTGCGGCGGGCCACCAGGTGGGCGACGAACCAGTGGAGGCGACCGTCGACCAGCACCGAGCCGAGGTCGACCGGCAGGGTCATGGCCTCCGGCGAGCGAAGGCGATCCTCGTCCCCGGTTCCGCCGAGCGTCTTGCACAGGTCGCCACCCACCAGGCCGAGCGGCGGGATCGGCTCGCTCGCCCGGCGGGCGGCCGTGACGATCTCACGGGCTTCACGATCGGAGCGGATCACCACCCCATGGCGGGGCAGCGGGGCCGGCTCCCCCCACAGCTCACCGGGACGAATGGTCACGCGGTGCTCCGCGGCGGGTGGGAGGCGGCGGGGTCGTGGTCGCCGCCGGCGCCTCCGTCGGGCGCCAGGTCGACCTCGAGCGCCGAGGTGGCGGTCACGACACCTCGCTGGATCGCCTCGGCCGCCTGGCGCGCTCGCGCCGCGGTGGCGGGCGCGGGGGCGACGTCGCCGATGCCTCGCAGGAGGTCGATGAGCTGCTTGACGTTGCGCACGAAGTCGCCACCGGAGAGCTCCTCGTCCTCCAGGACGGTCGCCAGGCCCCCACCCGCCGCCCATGCGTGCGCGAGATGGACGAACCCGGCATCGGGCGAGCGGGTGATCGGCAGCCCAGCGGCCTCTTCGTCGGCCGCCAGCTCCAGGGACAGCTGCTCGAGCGCGCGGAACCGGTCGCGGACGGTCGAGCTGGGGAACCTCGGATCTGGCGGGCGATCCCGACTTCTGTGCTCGTAGGTGAGGCACGACACGAGGGCGGCCAGCGACGGCACGTCGAGACCATCGAGTAGACCCGTGGTGAGCGCCTCAGCCACGAGGAGATCGGCCTCGTGGTAGGTGCGGGCCAGGACGTGACCGGCATCGGTGAGCGCCCAGCCGTCGAGGTAGCCCCATGCCTCGAGGAGCCGGAGCACGCGGTCGAAGCGCCGAGCGAGCGACTCGGTGCGGCCCCGCACCTGCTGACGCAGGTCCTCGATCTCACGGGCCACCCGGTCGCCCTGCACCGCGGACCTGATGTGCCGGTCCCGGTCCGGGCAGTCCGCCACCGGATGGGTCTCGGCCGCGAGGAGCGCGGCATCCCGGTCGTCGTCGGGCTCGGTGCCACCGCCGTCGCCGTGCTCGGGAGCGGCGGCGCCGAGCCGCGCCTGTCGGAGCGCGTTGCCCACCTGCTGCTGGAAGGCGCGGTTGTTGGGGTTGTAGGGCAACGGCAGCTCCACCGTGCCGATGGTGCGCGGGGGTTCCACGAGGTCGACGGCGTTGATCGTCCGATGCTTGTCTCGTTCGTCGATGACATGGAGGCGCGGCAGGCCCTTGCGGGAGGCCACGCTGAGCACGGCGAGGCGCAGGCCGTCGACCACGACCACGTCGCCGGGGGTGAGGCGGCTCAGCGCCGCGTGCGTGCGATCGCGAGCGCGCTGATCCCCCAGATCACCGCCCGCCTGACGGCGAGTCTGCGCCGCGGCCCGGAGGCTCCGGTACTCCTCGACATCGCCACGCTCGCAGGACGCCTCATCCCGGAGGCGATCGAGCCGAGTGGCCTGACGCTCGAGTCGAGCCTCCGAGCGCACGACGTCCTGGTCCGCCTGGAACTGCGCGAAGGACAGGTTCAGAAGGTGGTGCGCCTGGTCCGGTCGGTAGGAGCGCACCAGGTTGATGGCCATGTTGAAGGTGGGTCGGAACGCCGATCGGAGCGCGTAGGTGCGACTCGATGCCAGCGCGGCCACCTGGTCGAAGGGCACAAACGGTGACCAGAGCACGATGGCGTAGCCGAGGTCGTCGATGCCGCGGCGGCCAGCGCGGCCGGTGAGCTGGGTGTACTCACCCGGTGTGAGGAGCTCGCGTCGCTCCCCCGTGAACTTGGTGAGGCGCTCGATCACCACTGACCGAGCGGGCATGTTCACGCCCAGGGCCAGGGTCTCGGTGGCGAACACTGCCTTCGTGAGACCTTCCGCGAAGCACGCCTCCACCGCCTCCTTGAACGGTGGCACCATCCCCGCATGATGGGCGGCCACCCCTGCCTCGAGGCCGGCGAGGAAGCGGTCGAAGCCCAGGACGTCGAGGTCGGCGTCCGCCAGGCCAGCCGTGCGCTCGTCGACGATCGCACGCACGCGGGCCCGCTCGTCGGGCGTGGTCAAGCGCAACCCGGCCTCGAGGCACACGTCGCGCGCCTCGTCGCACGCCTTGCGGCTGAAGATGAAGGTGATGGCGGGGAGCATGTCCTCGTCGAGCAGACGTTCGATGATCTCCACCCGGCGCGGTGTGAAGAAGCGACGTCGCGGCCG
This sequence comes from Acidimicrobiales bacterium, assembly GCA_046595835.1. Lineage (GTDB taxonomy): Bacteria > Actinomycetota > Acidimicrobiia > Acidimicrobiales > VFJN01 > VFJN01. The sequence continues at coordinate 4,934 of JBKJSO010000396.1, forward strand.
CCCTCGCTGCCCCCGGCCGGCGGTGTGGAGGGCCTCGTCATCGAGGCGGGCCGCCTCGGGGTTCGGGTGGTCGTCGACGAGGGTGGGGAGCAGGTGCATCTCCTCGCTGCTCTTGTCGCCCACGCAGTAGAGGTTGCGGAGCTCGACCGGGCGGCGCTCCTCGATGACGGCCTCCGTAGGCCCACGGACCGTCGAGATCCACTCCGCCAGCTCCTCCGCGTTGGACACGGTTGCGGAGAGGCAGACGAGCCGCACGTCGGCGGGCAGGTGGATGATGACCTCCTCCCACACCGGTCCGCGGTAGGCGTCCTGTAGGTAGTGGACCTCGTCGAGGATCACGAAGCGCAGCCCGCTGAGCGCGTCGGAGCCGGCATAGACCATGTTGCGCAGCACCTCGGTGGTCATCACCACGATCGGCGCATCGCCGTTGATGGAGTTGTCACCGGTGAGGAGCCCGACCCGATCGGCGCCGTGGCGCCGCGCCAGGTCGGTGTACTTCTGGTTGGAGAGGGCCTTGATCGGGGCGGTGTAGAAGGCCTTGCCACCCACGGCCAACGCCATCGCCACCGCGTGCTCGGCCACCACCGTCTTGCCGGAGCCAGTCGGCGCCGCCACGAGGACGGAGCGGCCGGCCTCGAGCGCCTCGATGGCCCGGAGCTGGAAGCCGTCGAGCGCGAAGTCGTAGCTGACCGGCGGGTGCTGGCCCTCCGCCATCAGGCAGGGGCCGCTGCCGCCCGGCGACGCTCCATCACCCGTCCGACGATGATCGACACCTCGTAGAAGACGACCATCGGGACCGAGAGCATGAGCATGCTGATGGGATCGCCCGACGGGGTGATCACCGCCACGAGCACGCAGATGCCCACGATGGCGTAGCGCCGGAAGCGCCGCAGCGCCGAGACGCTCAGGATCCGGGCCATCTGGAGGAAGACCAGCAGGATCGGGAACTCGAAGCCGATGCCGAAGGCCAGCATCATGTAGGTGATGAGGGTGAAGTACTTGCCCGGGGCGAACGCGGTGACGAAGTTGTCGGCACCGCCGATGCTGACCAGGAAGGACAGTGCTCGCGGCAGCGTGTAGTAGGCCAGCCCGGCGCCGCTGATGAACAGGAACAGAGCGCTCAGCACGAACGGGATGGCGTAGCGGCGCTCGTGGGAATAGAGGCCTGGGGTGACGAAGCGCCAGATCTGCCAGAGGATCACGGGCATGGCGATGCCGATGCCGCCGTAGGCCGCCAGCTTCATGCGGATGCCAAAGCCCTCCAGGGGGTCGACCTGGAGCAGCTTGCCGCCCGTGAGGGAGTTCTTGGAGTTGGCGATGTGCTCGTACGGCTGCAGGAGGAAGTTGAAGATCCGGTTGTAGAGGAGGAAGGCGATGAGCATCCCGAACACCACGGCCAGCACGATCTTGATCAGCCGGTCGCGCAGCTCTGTCAGGTGCTCGATCAGCGACATGCGGGTGTCGTCGCTCTGCATCGTTACCGCCGTGGTGCTCATGAACCCTTGGTACGAGGCCGCGACGCCTTCGGGACGGAAGTCGATGCGGCGGCAGCCTTCTTGACGCCCGCGGTCCTCGTGGCGGAGGTGCGCTTCGCGGCGGGGGTCTTGGCCGCGGGCGCGGCCTTGGCGGGCGCCTTGCGGGTGGAGGCCGGGCTGGCCTTGAGCGGGGTCCGCCGCACGGGTGCCTGCCCGCTCACGGCGCTGACCGCTGCGGTGACCGTGCCGTTGACACCGGGCGTCCCGGACCCCAGGTCACCCCGCTGGGTGGGGGTTGCCGTGGTGACCTCCGACTCGGTGAAGGCGCCCTTGATCTCGTTCTGGAAGCCCGACGACATCCTGCGGAGCTCCGCCATCGCCTTGCCGGCCTGGCGAGCTGCCTCAGGCAGGCGCTGCGGGCCCAGCACGATGAGCGCGATCAGAGCGATGACCAGGAACTCGCCACCACCGATGTTGAACATGGCGGCGAGTGTACCGGGGTGTCAGATCAGCGAGACTGCAGGCTCTGCAGGGCCGCCCGGGTGCGGGCAGACTCCTGTCGCACCGTGGCGACCGCCACGCGAACCTCGTCGAGGCGGCGCAGCTGCAGGTTGAGATCCTCCGTCGCGCTGGTGATGTTCCGCAGCGCCATGAGCACGAGCACTCCGACGGCGACGACGGCTACCGGCGGGATGGCCCAGAGCAGTGACATCGCTCGACCGTAGCCCGTTGTCAGCCCGGAGCGCCCAGGGCGACGACCGTCTCGAACCAGCTCTCCGACTGGAGGAGCCGATGGAAGTCGATCAGGTCATCGTGGGTGATGGGCTCGCCGCCATGGGCCTCGAACAGCTCCGCCGGCAGGCGCCACTCGACCAGCTCGACACCGGAGGCCACGAGGAGATCGACGATCCGCTGCTCAGCGGGCTTCGACACGGACATCTGGCAGCTGGGGCAGCGGAAGACGTAGCTGCTCTGGGTGGCCGCTGTGCAGACTCGCACGCTGAGCTCGGTCACACCTAGCTCTACGTCCCCGCAGTCGTGGCAGCTGGCTTTGATGACTGTCGTCATGGTCGCCCGATCCTCCCGATCGCCTCGCTTCATCGAAAGGGTTGTCGGCCCGTTCACCCTGGCCCTTGAGCACCGTCTGCCACAATGGGCCGTCGTGCCCACCCGGCTTCCCTCGCTGCGTCGCCCGCCGATCGGCTTCGCCCACCGCGGTGCCCGTGCCAACGCCCCCGAGAACACCCTCGACGCCTTCCAGCTGGCCCTTCGCCTGGGCGCCACCGGCCTCGAGAGCGACGTCTGGCTCACGGCCGACGGCGAGGCCGTCCTCGACCATGACGGTGTCGTGCGCCAGGGGCTCCGCAAGCGCCCGATCCGCACGGTGGCCCGCACTGACCTCCCTGCCCACATCCCGAGCCTGGCTCAGCTCTACGAGCTCGTCGGCGCCTCGTTCGAGCTGTCCCTGGACGTCAAGGACCCGGCGGCGTTCGACCGGGTGATCGAGGTGGCGTCGGGCGCCGGAGACGGAGCGCTGAGCAGGCTGTGGCTGTGCCACCACCGCACGCACCAGGTCGCCGAGTGGCGCCAGCGCTCGAGCGAGGTCCGGCTGGTCGATTCGACCTTTCTCGGCCACATGCCCGAGGGACCCGAGCGCCGGGCCGCCCAGCTCGCGGAGTGCGGGGTCGATGCCGTGAACCTGCACCACAGCGAGTGGAGCGGAGGGCTCACCGCTCTATTCCACCGCTTCGAGGTGCTGTGCTTCGGGTGGGATGCCCAGCATGATCGCATCCTCGATGGGCTGCTCGATGCGGGCCTCGACGGGGTGTACAGCGACCACGTCGATCGCATGGTCGACGCGCTGAGCCGAGCCACCTGAGCTCGGGCACCCGCTGACCTACAGGCTGCCCATCTTCCCCGGCGGCCACACGAGCACGAACGCCCGTCCCACGATCGAGTCGATCGGGATGGGTCCGCGGTCGGCGTAGCGGCTGTCGTGGGAGTTCCCCCGGTTGTCGCCCATCACGAAGACCTTGCCCTCGGGCACGACCTGGCGCTCGATCGGGGGGTTGTTGCCGTTGGCCGAGTCACCGGTCTTGGTACCGGCGGGAAGGTAGGGCTCAGCCAGACGCCGGTCGTTCACGTACACGATCCCGTCCCGGCTCTCGATGGTGTCACCGGGTAGGCCGATCACCCGCTTGATCAGGTCCTTGATCCCGTCGGCACCCACCGCTTGCGAGGGGAGCTCGAACACCACGACATCGCCTCGGTTCACGTCGTGCACGTCATAGCTGAGCTTGTTGACGAGGACCCGATCGCCCTTCTGCAGGGTGGGCTCCATCGAGGCCGACGGGATGTAGAAGGCCTGGAAGAGGAAGGTCTTCACCACCAGGGCCACCACGAGGGCACCGACGACGACGGCGACCCACTCGACGAGCGAGCGCACCCGCTCGTGGTCCTTGTGCTCCTTGCGAGCCAGGCGCCGATGCGCTGCCTCGATGTGGGCTGCCTCGCCGTGGGGCGCCGCCACGCTCCCTGATGGCCCTGCGGTCTCTGGTGGCATCGTGTCAGCGGGCGGGGTCGTAGCGGTGGCGTCGGAGGCGTTGGAGGGGTCGGTCACGGCAGGTCAACGGTAGCGGGCGAGGATGCGCACGGCGGCGCGGCGTCCGGAGGCCGCGAGCTCGGGAGATGCGTCCACGATCGTCACCTCGGGCCCAAGGGTGACGAGGAGGCGCTCCAGCCAGGCCTCGGCCGCGATGGCGAGCGTGACGACCAGGCCCCCGCCGGCCTCCTCCTCGACCGCCTCCACCGGATAGGCGTCAGCCACCCATCGAGCGCGCTCCGTGAGGCGCAGCACCACACGGGGATCCTCCGCATCGGGCTGGAACACCCCACCCGCCAGCTCTGCGGTCGGCTTGTCGAACGAGTCGTCGAGCAACGTCACCGTGGCGATCCGGTCCACCCGGAACCGCCGCTCGGCCCGGGCCAGGTGGCAGTGGCCGAGGAGGTAGAGGCTGCCGTCCGCGGCCTGGATCAGGTAGGGATCGACGTCGCGCTCCGTGCGCGTGTCGCGCCCGTAGGAGTAGTAGTCCAGGTGCACCCGTCGGCCGTCTCGCACGGCGAGGCGCAGCACGTCGAGCACGTCCACGCGTGCGCCCCCCAGGTTGATGTCGAGGACCTGCGACGCATCCACGCCGAGCACCGCAGCGAGCTTGGTCACCCCCCGTGCGAGCGCCCCGTCAGGGTCGGCCCCCGGAAGGGCCAGCACCGACGCCCCTGCCGCCAGCAGAGCCACCGCCTGCTCGGGTGTGAGCCGCTGGGGCGTGGCGAACACGTCGGCGTAGTGGATCCAGACCCGGTCCCCCTCCTGCACGACGTCGATCAGCGCGTCGGGCGTGTACGGGGGCACGCCGACGAGCCACATGACCTCCAAGTCGGCCGCCAGCTGCGCCGGGGTGAGCCCGAAGCGCGTGCACACCTCGACCACCGTGGGTCCGTCGTGTGCCGCGATCCACGGCACCATCGACAACAGGCGTTGCAGACGCGCTCCTGACGCCTCCGGTCCCACGTTCACGAGACCTGCTCCAACCACTGCACGAGCTCGGCCCGGAGCTCGGCGGGCTCGAGGAGCTCCGCGTGCTCCAAGAACGACAGCACGAAGGATCGGAGCGCGGCTCGGTTCGACACCGGGAGCTCGACGATCACCGACACCTCGTCAGGTGCGTCGCCGTGCCGCGTCGAGCGCACGTGATCCGGACCCACGTGCTGCACCACCCATCGAGCTTGGGGGCCGTCGACGCGCACGGCGGCTCGGACCGGCTCCTCGCCCCCGAGCTCCCAGGCACCGAGGGCGCGGCCGGGCACCGCGGTGGCGGGGGCGTCGAAGGTCGGGAGATCCGTCACGGCAACGGCGCCCTGCGCTCGATCGAGCCGGTAGTTGCGCTCCTCGTCGCGGAGGTGGTCGTAGCCCGTGAGGTACCAGTGGCCCCGCTGGAACTCAAGGCGGTACGGGTCGATGGTGCGCTCCTCGTCGCGGTAGCGCAGGCGCACCGGCCGGCGCGCGGCGACCGCACCGAAGAGCGTGGCCAGGTTGGGGTCGGCCGGCAGCGGCGCGACGTGGACCCCGAGGTCGATGCCCCCCGGATCGCTCACGAGGCCGCCCAGCTTCAAGAGCCCCTCGGTGGCCGGCAGTCCGTCGACCTGCACCGCGGAGGCGGCCAGGTGGAGTGCGGCGAGCTCATCGACCTCGAGGCCGGGGTCGCGCAGGGCGTACTCCTCACGGGGGATCCGGTAGCCGTCGACCGAGGGCATCGTGCCGGGAACCTTCTCGACCCGCAGGGGGATGCCCATGGAGCGCAGCTCGTCCTTGTCGCGCTCGAAGGCCCGTCGGAAGGCGCCTAGCTCGCGTGGGTATCCGTCCATCTGGGCCTGGATGTCGTCCGCTGCGATAGGCCGCGGCGTGTCCAGCAGCAGCGCGGTGAGGTTGAGGAGGCGCTCGAGCTTGGCGGCCGACACGAGTGCGACCCTACCCAGCGCCCTGCAGCAGGCTGGCGGCCACCACGCCCGCGGCCCCCGCCGCATCGAAGAACAGCGGGTCTTCCAGCGGGCCGCGCCCCATCGTCGTGACCGAGAGCCCAGCGGCATCGAGAAGCTCAGGCATCGGAGGGACATCCACGACGCGGACGTCGTGACGGGGGTGGTCGAAGGCGCCCGCCTGCGGGACAGCGACCAGAACGCGCGAGCGCGTGAGGTCGAGCGCCGTGCGGCTGTGGTGGCTCACGCCCCGGTGCCGTTCGCGCTGGTCACCGCTGCTCATGCGCAGCGCGGCGATGGGCCGCCCCCCGAGGGCGTCGGTCGCGTCGAGGACGGCAGCCACCTCGACCGCCGACGTGCCCAGCGCCGACCCGGTGCCGACCACGCCAGGACCCATCGCCACGACGGCGACGTCGGCGGCGATCACGTGGCGGGCCAGCGCGAGGGCGGAGGGGACAGAGACGGCCTCGAGGTCGCCGCCGAAGGCATGGCCGGCGGTGATGGTGGCGGCGAGCAACCCACCGTCGACCATGCTCGCCACGAGATCCGAGAGGACCATCGGCAGGGCGGCACCGTCGGTCATCACGTAGGCGACCCGCGCCGCAGGCGCGCTGGCGAGGATGGCGGCGGCCACGCATGGCACCTGGCTGTGCAGGCTGCACGCGACGACGGGCATGCCGCCGAGCTCGCGTGGAAGATCGGGATGGGCCTCCTCGGCGGCCCCCGTGTCGGTCTGGAGGCTCGTGTAGCGCAGCTTCATGATGTGACCCGGTCCCGACTCGCTCCACCTGTCGTGCGCGAGGTTCCAGTGCACGACGTGCCAACCGCCGGTGCCGAGCGCGAGGTCGACCGCAGTGGTGTTGAGCACCACCGCGTCGCCCACCTCGACGGGCCCGGTGAGCTGCGTGAGCACGTAGGCGCGCCCCTCGTCGGTGTCGACGCGCTGCAGCCCGGGCCGCTCCGCCAGGAGCCTTGTGACGGTCCCCGTGCGAAAGCTGGGCACTAGAGGGAGGCGATGAGCTTCTCGACCCGCTCGTCGCGGGACCGGAACGGGTCCTTGCAGAGCACCGTGCGCTGGGCCTGGTCGTTGAGCTTCAGGTGCACCCAGTCCACCGTGTAGTCGCGCTTGCGCTCCTTGGCCTTGCGGATGAACTCCCCGCGCAGGCGGGCGCGGGTGGTCTGCGGGGGGGTCTCGACGGCTTCGTCG
>JBKJSO010000388.1:0-3235 GCA_046595835.1 Acidimicrobiales bacterium
CGCCTCGCGGGTGACCCATTCGGCGGCCCGGCACACGTAGGCCTTCACCATCGCGGCTTCCTTGCGTCCGTCCCCCCTGGCCATCAGCCGGGCGACGGCGTACGACGCCTGGCGGCACGCTTGGATCGTGACGGCCATGCGGGTGAGCTTCGCCCGGGTGAGCTGCAGGTCGGCCAAGGGGCCACCGAACACGATGCGGTCCTGCGCGTACTGGCGGGCCGCTTCGTAGGCCGCCTGCATGACGCCCACCGCCCGAGCAGCAGTCTGCAGGCGCCCGTTCTCGAAGCCGGCCATCTGGAGGTAGAAGCCCTTCCCGAGGCCCTCCTCACCGCCGATCAGGTTCTCATCGGCCACGAACCACGTGTCGAACGCGATCTCGTAGGAGTGCATCCCGCGGTAGCCGATGGTGTCGATCGGGCGGCCCTCCATCCGGCCTCCGCCCGGAGCGCCCCCGTCGGCGCCCGCGGTCTGCTCGAGCACGAAGCCGTGGCCGTCGCCGCGCTCCTTGGGCACCACGAACATCGACAGGCCTTTGTGCTTGAGGCTGCGGTCCGGGTCGGTGCGGGCCAGCAGCATGAGGATCTCCGCCCGTGCACCCAGGGTGCACCACGTCTTCACGCCGTTGATGAGCCAGCCTTCGTCGACCTTTGTGGCGGTGGTCTTGATGCCGGCCACGTCGGAGCCGAAGTCAGGCTCGGTGACGGCCACGGCGTTGAGGATCTCCGCGGTTGCGAGCTGCGGCAGGATGCGCTTCTTCTGCTCCTCGGTGCCGCCCTTCACGAGGGCGCGGGTGAGGATCTCCGGCCGTGTGATGAGCGAGCCGCCCGCGCCGAGTGACCCGCGCGACAGCTCCTCGGTGGCCACCACCATGCCGATGTACTCCGACTCGCCACCGCTTCCGTAGCCGCCGTACTCCTCGGGGATGGACAGCCCGAAGGCGCCCATCTCCGCGAGGCCGGTGATGATGTCCTCGGGGATGTCGGCGTTCTCTCGATGGATGTGCTCGGCGATGGGCGCCAGCTTCTCGTCGGCGAAGCGACGGAAGGTGTCCTGCACGAGCTCGAAGTCGTCGTCGAGGTGGCGGGGGCCCTCTGCCCCGGCGAGGCCTGCGAGGAAGTCGGGAGCTCGGTACGCCCCGCAGAACCCGCGGGCGCCATCGAGCGCGGTGGGTTCGACCCCCCACAGGCTTTCGCACCCGTACAGCCGGGCCGCCAGCTCGCCGACGGCCTCAGCCACGAAGGCGCAGGTGATGGCGGCTTCAACCTCGCCCTGCTTGCCGTACTCGAGCATCGCACTGGCGATCTCCACGGCCGCCGCTGCGTGGGCGAGGTCGTAGCCGAGCACCTGGTCGACATCGGGGCCGAGGCCGGCGGCGAGGGCTCGGGAACCGGAGCGGACGACGCCCCGGGCCAGCTCCACGACGTCGGCGGCTGCGGTGAGATCGGGGGTCGACATGGCTGCGAGGTTAGTGACGGCCTCCTCCACGCACGGAATCGCCAGCGGCGGCGCGCCGCCCATCGCGGCAGAGACGAGCATGTCGGTCAAATCCGTACAACGCCGTGCGGATCTGACCGCATGGGACTGCCCCAGGGTGTTCGTCGAGGTGCCCGCATCACGGTGCGAGGCGTTGGCGCAGCTCTCGCCGGCGGAGCGGCCATTCAGGCCAGTGGCCCTGCTGCGATTTTCGCTCACCGGCTTCCTCTCGTACGTTGAGGTCATCTGATCGGCCGATAACGCTCGAGAGGCGCCCACTCGATGACCACGTTCGATCGCCCCTTCGGCCGCCACCTCGAAGACTTCACCGTCGGCGATGTCTACAAGCACTGGCCCGGCAAGACGATCACCGAGTACGACGACCACCTGTTCTGCATGATCACGATGAACCACCATCCGTTGCACACCAATGCGTGGTTCGCCGAGAACGAGACAGTGCAGGGCAAGAACGTGGTGGTGGGCAACCTCGTCTACTCGCTCGTGCTCGGCATGAGCGTGCCCGACGTGAGCGGCGCCGCGATCGCCAACCTCGAGATCGAGTCGCTCCTGCACCCGAAGCCCACCTTCCACGGCGACACCATCTACGCCGTCACCAAGGTGCTCGAGGTCAAGGAGACCTCCAAGGGTGACCGCGGCATCGTCACCGTCGAGACCAAGGGCATCAACCAGCGCAGCGAAGAGGTCTGCTACTTCCGGCGCAAGCTGATGGTGTGGAAGCGGGAGAACGCCCCCCAGCGCTCGTTCCCCTACGACGACTCGACGATCTTCGACGGCGGGTGACCCGGTGCGGCGCAGGACCCGGCGTGCGCTGTTGAGCCTTGCCGCAGCGCCTGTCGTCGTCATCGGCCTGCTCGGCGCGGAGCTCCAGCTCGCACGCATCGGCCCGAAGCTGCCCGACGACACCCCCCTCGACCACGACGGCCACATCGGCCCGGCGGGAAGGTCGTTGCGGATGGTGTGGCTCGGAGATTCCACAGCGGCCGGCGTCGGGGCCTCCTCCGCGGCCGCCGCGGTACCGACCCGCGTGGCTCGGGGGCTGAGGCGCCCGATCGACCTGGTCGACCTCGCAGTGTCCGGTGACCGAGTGCGCGATGTGGTCCATGACCAGATGCCGAAGCTTGCCGCTCAGCACCCGGATGTGATCCTCGTCAGCATCGGCGCCAACGATGCGATCCACCTCACCTCACGCGCCGCCTTCCGGCGCACCTACGAGCAGATGCTCGCCGCCATGCCAACCGATGTGAAGGTGGTGCTCCTCGGAGTGCCCGACATGGGTGCGCCGCCTCGCCTGGCCCAGCCGCTCCGGGCCCTGGCAGGGCTCCGAGGTCGCCAGCTCGACACGCTGGTGCGCAAGATGGCGCGCGACGCTGGCGCCCTCTACGTCAACATCGCCGAGGAGACCGGACCGACCATGCGATCTGACACGTCGCGGTACTTCGCCGCCGATCGCTACCACCCTGCAGACGACGGCTACGCACTGTGGGCCGCCGCTGTCCTCGACGTGCTACTCCCGACACTCGCAAGGCCGGAGGAGGTCGTCGGTGCCAATTGATGATGTCGCAGCGCGCGGGTTCGAGGCGGGCGCGGTCGCCTACGAGGCAGCTCGTCCCGGCTACCCCGAGGCGGCTCTCGCGGTGCTGCGGGATCAGGTGGGCATCGGTGCCGGCACGATCGTGGTCGACCTGGCTGCAGGAACCGGCAAGCTCACCCGCAGACTGGTCGAGCTGGGCGCGGACGTGAC
>JBKJSO010000438.1:0-8745 GCA_046595835.1 Acidimicrobiales bacterium
CTCACCCGGGCTTGGTGGCCAGAAACACGTGGGCGAACACATCGAACGCTCGGGCGTTCTTCTCCCCTCCCGAGCCGCCGAAGGCGTCGACCGCGGGGCCGACAGAGATGTCGGTGAAGCCAGCGGCGTCGAGGAGGGCGCACCAGTCGTCGACGGGCTTCCCTCCCGCGATGCACCCGGTCCACAGGTCGATCGAGCAGACGGCCTGTTCGGGTAGGGGGACGCCGTTCGCGATGTCTGCAAACTGGATGACACCACCGGGCTTCAGCGCCCGGAATGCCTGGGCGAACACAGCTGTCTTGTCGGCGCAGAGGTTGATGACGCCGTTGGAGATCACGACGTCGGCCCAGCCGTCGTCTACGGGGAGCTCCTCGAGGATGCCCCCTCGGAACTCGACGTTGCTGAGTCCGAGCTCGGCGGCGGTGGCGCGGGACTTGGTCAGCATCTCGGGCGTCATGTCGACGCCGATCACCGCACCGTCTGGTCCGACTGCTTGGGCGGCGACGAAGCAGTCGAATCCACCACCCGAGCCGAGGTCGATGACGTGATCGCCGGCGACGGGGGGATGGAGCGAGTGGGGGTTGCCGACGCCCGCGAAGGACTCGACCGCTTGGTCGGGCAGGGCGTCGACGACGGCTGAGTCGTAGCCGAGCAGCGCGGCGAGGGGCCGGCCGGTGTGGAAGTGGAAGGGGCCGTGGGGGTTGGTGGCTACGTCCTTGTACTTGTCTCGCACGTCAGCTCGTAGTGCCTCGGGGTCGACGCTGATCCTCTGGGTCATTGACTTCCTCCAAGGTTGGTGCGGCGCGTCTCGTGTGCTGTGTGCTTCGCTGCGCCTTCGAGACCGGCGAGCGAGCTGGCGAGTTCGGTGTGCGCGAGCTGCCGGGAGCGGATCCACACCAGCAGCACGCGTCGCCAGAACGTGCGTGGGTGCAGCTCGCCCGCAACGGTGACGATGGCTCCGTCTGGGTGGTCGGCCACCACCCAGGTCCAGAGGGCGTACGAGGGGTTGCCGTCCTCTGTGACGGATCTGTAGGCGAAGCATCGACCGATCGGGTCGAGTGTTTCGACGATGGATCTGCTGCGCCAGGTCTGGCGGAGTGCGTGCATCTCGACGGTCCATCGCGCGCCGACCTCGAGGTGATCGGGCCCTTCGATCACCGCGGCGATCGCGGCGTTCCACTGTGGAAGTCGGGAGATGTCGGTGATGGCGGTGAACACATCATCGGGTGATGCGTCGACGACGCGGGAGGCGGAGACGCGAGCAGTCATGGCGTGGTCCGTTCGGGGTTAGTAGCTGAACGTGGTCGCGCCGTCGCCGATCCACTCCCACATGGGAGCGGTGCCCTGGAGCTCGGCGCCGGCGATGAGGGCGTTGCTGTCGAGCTTCTTGCTGTTGAAGCAGATCGGGCAGACGAAGTACTGGCCGCCCGCGGCCTCGTAGCGCTTGACGAGGTCGCCGAGGGTCGGGCAGCCCTCGCAGGCGACACCGATCGCGGTCCCGTCGAGGGCGAGGCGGACGGCTTCCTTGGTGAGGAACATGAGGGTCTGGCGGCCGGACTCGGCGGCGCCGACCGCCACGAGGTACGCGACGGTGACCTTCTCGGGGTCCTCGAGACCGGTGGTGAGGGAGATGACGGCCTTGTTCGACATGGTTGATCCCTTCGACTGCGGGCCGGCTGCCCGTCGAAGGCCACCGTACGGACGATTCCTCGCCGGGTCGTCCGGTGTTCGCCCTACAAATCGACTGGGGTGAGCGAGTCGAGCAACCCGTGTTGCATGGCGAACAACGTCGCGGTCGATCGGGTCGAGGCGCCGATCTTCATGTAGATCCGCTCGATGTGGGTGCCTGCCGTCTTCGGTGTGATGCCGAGAGCACGGGCGACTTGCTTGTTTGAAGCTCCCCGCGCGATCAGCGTGAGGACCTCGACCTCACGGGGGGTCAGCCCGGCGGGCCGAGCGGCCCGCTTCGGTCGCTGCTGGCCAGCGGCGGCCAGCACTGCGTCAACCGCTTCTGGCGCGAGGCGACCGGCTCGAACGTCCTTGCGGAGCTCGCCGGCCGCGTCGTTCGGCTTCCGCGCCGGGCGGTACGCGCGGGGCTCGGTCATCGCCTGGAACGCACAGGCGGCAGCAAGGATCCGGCCTGAGGCAGGGATCGCCGAGCCGGACAGCCCTCGGTGGTACCCGGACCCGTCGAGGCGTTCGTTGGCAAGCGACGCAACGGCGCCAATTCGGGCCAAGGCCGGCGGTCGAGCCAGCGTGCGCTCTGTGTAGTACGAGTGCATCCGCATACGCTCCGACTCCGTCGATGTGAGCGGGCCGGGCTTGTCGAGGATGGTGGCCGGCACCCCGTGCATGCCAACGTCGTGCACCAAGGCCGCCCGTCGAAGTATCACCACATCGTCTGCGCCAAGGCCGCACAGCTGGCCCGCTCGTGCGGCCAGATCGGAGACTGCCCGTGAATGGCCGGAGCGTGACCGTGATCGGAGGTCCGTGAAGTCGGCGATCGCCTCCAACGCCGCGTCGAGACCGGATTCGGTGAGTCGTTGCTGCAGGCGGGGGTCACCTGCGATCACCGTGGGCCAGTCGATCGCCTCGTCCAAGCCATCGAATAGGTCGTCCGCCACCGCGCAGAACGCGTCGACCACCTCCGGGTCGAACTGCGTGGCCCGCCGCGATCGCGCCAGCTCGATGGCGGCCGCGGTTCCCCCACGCTGGTGGGCGACCTCAGCGCAGTCAGCGAGATGGAAGAGCCGGACCGAACGGGCGACGTCGACGCCGCCGAGACCGTCCGGGACGCCGCTGCCGTCCCACCGGGTGAACCACTGCTGCAACGGCTCGCACACCTCCGCGCCCAGCCCGAGCCGCTCGGCCATCAGGACGGTGCTCAGACAGTGCGACATGAGCCCTCGTTCGACGGGCTTACCGCCCGTCATGATCAGGGTGCCGGCGAGCTTCAGCCGCTTCATCGCTGGGCTTCCGGCACCCACCCGCGCGAGGGCGTACTTGAACATGGGCAATCCAGCCAGGTCCACGTCGTAGCTGTCTCGCCGGAACGCGATGTCGTCGCCAAACCAGGTCGCCACCTCCGGGGTGTCGGCCACACACCCCACCCACGCGAGCATCGCGACGTAGTAGAGCGCGGCCGCGTTCTCGCTCTCGATGCCCATGTGCTCACCGAGGCGAGTCGCGATGGCCCAGGACCGCAGGACGTGCTCCATCGGCTGGCCCAACCCAAGATCGGTCGCGAGCGAAAACGCCGCGATGACCTCGGCCAGGCCCAACCCGGAGTCGCGATCACCGGGCGGCATCAGAAGGCCAGCGACTGAAGCGGCCGATCTGCCATGAGCATTCAAACTATCACTTGAATCTTGCCCGACCACCGGTTCAGAGTCCTTGCTCCGAGCCGTCCGTGCCGACGGGCCGGTTCGTGATGGCACGGGGACGAGGTCGTTCCGAGTAGCTCTGACGCTAGGCGACCGTCGGCAGGAGCGACGGGTGTGCGACGACCATGACGCCATACACGATCAACACAGCCGATGCGACAACGCCGATGGCGCGTCCGTGAGGCACGACCTTCTCGGCGAACACGAGACAAGCCACCGCGACCATGGCGGCGACGTTCATCACGCCGAGCGGGATCAGAATGAGGAACAGCAGCCAGCAGCAGCCTACGCAGTGCAGGCCGTGGAGCAGTCCCATGCGCACTGCCCCCCCACGGCCGTCTCGCCAGCTTGTCATGACGAACGACAGCGGCGTGCGGCAGCGGTGCAGGCAGATGTCCTTCAACGGTGTGAGCTGGTAGACGCCAGCCATCACCAGCAGCGCGCCGCCGGCGCGCCCCCAGTTCATGGCCACCCAGTCCGAGCCGGATGCCGCCGACTCGACCCCTGCGCTGAGTAGATAGGCGGCGACACCGAACGCGAACCACAGGACGATGTAGGAGCCGGTGAACAGCGCAACCGACGCCGGGTCGCTGCGTCGCATCCGCCCGTACATGATGACCATGGGCGCAGCGGCAGGGAACATCATGGCGACCATCATCGCCACCCACATGCTCAAGAACAGCGGCCAGGACCGACCCATCGTGAGATCGGGGCCCATGTCCCGGGCCATCCCCATCGGCTCCCGCGTCTGGTTGAGGAACACGACCCAACCGACGACGGCGAGGCCGAGGAGGGTGACGAGGATGGCGTTGCGTTGGCGGGCGACCGCCGGCGGGACTGGCGGCGCGGTGGTCGTCAGCCCGCCCACTCAACGAGATCGGGAACGACACCGCCGGCGCCGAGGCTCTCCCACGACCGCAGATCGGGATCGGAGAAGCTCGTGCCCTGGGCGAAGGCGAGGTTCTCCGATCCCATCCCGAAGGCGCGGATGACAGGGGCGTCGACGATCGTGGTCGGCGCGCCTCCCTCCTCGGCCAGGATCGGTTGGAGCACGACTTGACCGACGCCTTCGACGGTCACACCCGGGGCGTCGGCGCCGCCGAAGTCGATCTTGGCGACGGTCGATGGCAGCCATTCCGCGATGGTTTCGCGCATTCCGCCCCAGAGACCACCCTTCTCGCCGTGAAAGATCGAGTCGATCTGGGACCGCTGCGCGTCGGAAACGCTCGGGTCGAGGTACAGCTTCGCCTTGTCGATGCCGCCCAGGAAGTCGCCCTTGAGCTCGAAGTGCATGACGATCTTGGCCCCGGCCAGGTCGACGCCGTCCGCGTCACCCTCGGCCACCTCCATGCCGAAAACCCCCGAGCACCACTCCTGGTCCGGCTTGGCCGGCCCCAAGATGCACGGGCACATCTGCGCGCAGCTGCAGGACTCCAGGAGCCGCACCTTCATGATCCAGGCCATCGTGTCCCCCTCATTGGATCGCTCGACCCGAGGGTACGCCCACTGTCCCGCTCGTGCTGGGCGAACCCGATGTCCCTACCCGACCCCATCGTCAGTAGGGGGTGATTCGCTCAGGAGCTCGGCGAGCCGCTCGACGTTGCGGCGGCGGCGGGCCGCCAGGTAGCCGAGGCTGGCGACGACGAACGGCGTGAAGTAATTGAGCGCGATCTTCACCCACGGCGCGTGACCGTCGACGATCGCTCGCCCTTGATTCATCAGGCTCAGCCAGGTACCCACCACCAACGCGATGCGAGAGGCAGTCGATGCTGTTGCCCCACGAAGGAACAGGCGGAGAGCGTCCCCGTAGGACTCCCACGTCGCTTCTGCCCGCTCCCGCTTGACCATGACGGCCACCTCCGCGTCGATGTCGGCCCGGCGATCCAGACGGTAGCCAGCGTTCGCACCGCCAGGATCCAACTGGATCACCGCCGCCGACCACTGACCGAAGGACAGCTGACAGTCATGACGACAGGGCGATGTCCCGGCGGACGAACGACCGCATGGCGCCCGCCGCGATGACAGCCACGATCACGATCAGGTGGACCGCAGCCGTGGCTGGCGCGGGACCGTAGCGGACATCCTCAAGGGGAACCCACGGTACGAAGGCGCCAATGTTCTCGATGAGCGCCCAGCTCGCCAGCCGCGGCTTCCACGCCACCAACCCTCGCTCGAGCACGTTGAGGTAGATGAAGGCGCCACCAAGCACGAAGGCCGTGTTCCTCGTCGCGAGCGTGACGGCGCCGCCCAGCACCGCCACGAGCGCGACCAGCACAAGCCCCCGCCCGGCGCCCCCGAGCACCGCGAACCACCAGGCCGCGTCAGCTCCCCGCGCCGAACCGTGCACCACGAGGGTCGGGATCAGTGCGACGACGAACACGACCATCAACGCTGCTGCGATGACGACCGCGAGGGCAGCCGACGCGCCCAGCTTGGCCACGGCGACACGTCGACGACGTGGCTCCCACCAGAGCACGCTGGCCATGGTGCCGTTGCGCCACTCGGCTCCCATCATCGACGCGCCCCCGAGGAGCGCGCCGAGGGCGAGCAAGGCGATCGCAGGGACCAGCAACCCCTCCGCGCTTCCGACCACCCAGAGATCGACGAGCCTCGGCACCCCATTCGGATCGCGGGCCCCGCCGGTGCTCGCGAACGAGACGATGCCAACGATGGCTGAGCCGATGACGGCGAGCGCGACCAGCATCCACACCAGCCGGCGCGACAGCACCCGTCGCACCTCCGCCGAGAACAGTGCTCTCATGACGCCACCTCCTGTGGTGAAGCAGTCAAGGTGAGGAAGACATCCTCCAGGGAAGCCTCCATGGGACGCAGCTCGGTGATCCACAGACCAGCCTCGGCGAGCACACGGTTGACCCACGCGGCGCCGCTGGCTTCGATGTCGACGATCAGGTGATCACCGTCGGGTCGGGAGTGCACACCGGTGCGTAGGAGCACTTCGGCCGCAGCGACGGCGTTGTGGATCCCGACGACCACCTGAGCCGGCTGGCGGCTGTGCAGCACGTCCTGCACGGCGCCGGAGGCGATGCACCGTCCGGCGTTCAGGATCGCGAGCGCGTCGCATGTGTGCTCGATCTCGGCGAGGTGATGGCTCGACACGAACACCGTGCGGCCCTCGTCGGCCAGGCTGCGCATGAGGGTTCGGATCTCCCGGATGCCTGAGGGGTCGAGGCCGTTCGCCGGCTCGTCGAGCAGCAGGAGCGCGGGGTCCTTGAGCAGGGCGGCGCCGAGGGCCAGGCGCTGGCGCATCCCCAGCGAGTAGGTCTTGACGAGGTCGTCGGCCCGCTCGCCGAGTCCGACGCGCTCGAGCGTCGAAGTCACCGTCCTCGGTCCGATGCCCTCGATGCGGGCGAGGATCTCAAGGTTGCGGCGTGCCGACATCGTCGGGAAGAGCGCAGGCTGCTCCACGATCGCGCCGACCTGCCCAGTCACCTGGTGGAGCTCAGCGGGCACGGCCCGACCGAGCAGCCGGCAGGTGCCGGCCGTCGGTCGGGTCAGGCCCAGCAGACATCTGATCGTGGTCGTCTTGCCCGAGCCGTTCGGACCGAGGAACCCGAACACCCCGCCGGCCGGCACCGACAGGTCGAGCCCGCCGAGCGCGAGGTGGGTGACCATGTGGCCCCGGCGGAGGCGCCGGTACTCCTTTGTCAGCCCACTGATCTCGATGACGTCCACGGTCGTGTCTGCCTTGTCCTAGAAGTCGACGTCGAGGCAGGCGAGCTTGGCACCGGCTGTGCCCGCAGTGGTACCACCGTGGGTGGTGTGGCGGTCGTGGATGATCACGGCGTTGGCGCCATCCGGGCGGAAGGTCCAGGCGACCGTCGCCTTGGCGGTGGCGTTGCCGGCATCGTTCGTCTCGAAGTCGAGCCACACCTCGTTCTCGGGGGTCGCGCCTGCAGCACCGGTCCCCAGGATGTTCCGGTAGTGCCCGCCCGCCTTGTTTGTGCTGCAGTCCAACACGTGGACATGCGAGCCGAACTCTCGGTTCGCCGGCAGGCCCTTGACGTGCAGGGTGACGATGGTGCGCCCACTGGCATCCTCGACCGCGTGGACCCGCGCCGTGGCCCCTTCGAGGATCGGGTTGGAAGTTGCCTGGTCGGGGGCCGGGTACGGGTTGACATACCGGATCAGCTCGCCCGAGCTCGTAACGGAGGTCGCCGATCCCGCCGCCGGGACCGCCAGCGCCGCGAAGACTGCGAACCCCAGCCCGAGCGCACAGAGCCCCCGGGCAACTCGAACTGCTCGACCTGTCGTGTCCACCATGTCGTTCCTCCTGCTCGCGAGCGCTCCCTGCGCTCTGGCAGTTCGAACGTATGGCGAGACGACCGAAGCCGTAACCAGGCCAGCATGTGTCCCCGCGGGGGCGATCCCCATCCATGTGGTGTGGATGTCCACCGATGCTCAGCGGTCGCGCGTGCTCCAGAGCTCGCTGAGGGGTCCTGGCCGGACGCTGGCCTTGTGGAGATAGCCGAGTGCGCCGCACGAGTCGAAGCCCCCTGGCAGATCGGCGGCGTCGTAGGTCGACACGAGCACCACGGCGATCTCGGGATGCCCCTCGACGATGCGTCGCGTCGCCTCGACGCCGTTCATGCCGGGAAGGTTGACGTCCATCAGCACCAGCTCGGGCCGCAGCTCGCCGATGAGGCCGATGGCCTCCTCGGCCGATGCCGCCTCCCCCACCACTTCGAACCCGTCGATGCGGCTCACCACAGCGCGAGCGGCTCGACGGAACGGCGGTTGGTCGTCGACGATGACCACCGACACCATCTCAGCTGGGTCCTGTCTGGGAGAGGAACACCAGCACAGCCTTCACCCGGCGATTGACGTCGCGCTCCTCGGTGAGCCCGAGCTTGGTGAAGACCGAGTTGATGTGCTTCTCGACGGCCCGAGCTGACAGCGCAAGGTCGCCGGCGATGCCCGCGTTGCTCTTGCCCTCGGCCATGGCGCCCAACACGGCGTGCTCCCGATCGGTCAGCTCCGTCATCGGGGACCACGCGCCCGATCGGCTGGTGACGAGCGCATCGACCACGGCAGGGTCGATCATCGCGCCGCCGCGCTGCACCTCCCGAATGGCGGCGAGCAGGTGCTCCTGCTGCGACACCCGCTCCTTTAACAGGTAGGCCCGTCCACCCGATCCGCTTTCGAGCAGAGCAATGGCGTACTCGGGCTCGAGGTACTGCGACAGCACGACGACCCCCAAGTCGGGATGGCTCACCCGCAGCAAGGCCGCGGCCCTGACGCCCTCGTCGGTCGAGGTGGGGGGCATGCGGATGTCGGTGACGACCACGTCGGGGGCGTGCCGGCCGACAGCGTCGAGCAACGTCGGGAGGTCCTCGCTCTCCGA
>JBKJSO010000228.1:0-3659 GCA_046595835.1 Acidimicrobiales bacterium
ATGTTGTCCGTGGCGCTGGAGCGAGCGGGGCGCCACTCGTTGGCGATGAAGTTCTGGTCAGGCATGTCGTGCATCCTCCTGGCAAGCGATCCAGTCGTGATTCTGACAGAATCTCCATGATCCGATGGTCGAGAAGGCCCCCAACGACGAATTCCACACCACCCTCGCCTTGGAGGCGATTCTATGACCGAGCGAAGTGAGGGCACGGCGGCACAGTCGGCTCTACCCCGCCAGGACGTGGCGGATGGTCACTCGGCCGCCCGAAGGGTGGCCCAGTGACCATGACCAGCAGCGAGCTGGCGACTGCCGCCGCGGAGCACCTTTGGCTCCACTTCTCCCGTCTGTCCGGCGAGCCCGGCAGCGAGCTCACCGTGATCGAGCGGGGCGAGGGCGCCTACGTGTGGGACAGCGACGGCCAACGCTACCTCGACGGCCTGGCCGGTCTCTTCGTGGTGCAGGCCGGCCACGGTCGCCAGGAGCTGGCCGACGCGGCGGCCGAGCAGGCGGCCAAGCTCGGCTACTTCCCGCTGTGGACCTACGCCCACCCCGCGGCCATCGAGCTGGCGGCCCGCCTTGCCGCCAAAGCGCCCGGCGACCTCAACCGAGTGTTCTTCACCACGGGCGGCAGCGAGGCCGTCGAGTCGGCGTGGAAGCTCGCTCGGCAGTATTTCGTCGCCATCGGCCAGACGCAGCGCACGAAGGTGATCGCCCGCGAGACCGCCTACCACGGCACCACGCTCGGGGCCCTGAACATCACCGGCCTCGAGGGGATCAAGGAGCCGTTCCGGCCGCTCCTCAACGGCCAGAGCCGCCACGTGCCCAACACCCTCACGGCCCATCGGGCCAACCCCGACGACCCCTTCGCCGGCGCCGACGCCATCGAGGCGATGATCATCGCGGAGGGTCCCGAGACCGTCGCCGCTGTGTACCTGGAACCCGTGCAGAACGCGGGTGGTTGCCTCGTGCCGCCCGACGGCTACTTCCAGCGCGTACGGGAGATCTGCGATCGCCACGGCGTGCTGCTCGTGTCCGACGAGGTGATCTGTGCGTTCGGACGGCTCGGCGGCTGGTTCGGCTCAAGCCTCCTCGGGTACGTGCCGGACATGATCACCTTCGCCAAGGGCGTCACGTCGGGCTACGCCCCCCTCGGCGGCGTGATGATCTCCGACCGCATCGCGGAGCCCTTCCTGGAGCAGGCAACATCATTCCTCCACGGGATCACGTTTGCGGGGCATCCCGTGAGCTGCGCGGTGGCGCTGGCCAACCTCGACGTCATGGAGCGCGAGGACCTCCCCGGCCGGGTGCGCTCCCTCGAGGGCGACTTCCGATCGCGCCTCGACGAGCTCACCGACCTGCCCATCGTCGCCGAGGTGCGCGGCATGGGCTACTTCTATGGGATCGAGCTGACCCGCAACGGCAGCGCCTTCAGCGACGAGGAGTGCGAGTGGCTCATCCGAGGGTTCCTCTCCAAGCGCCTGCTCGAGCTCGGGCTCATCTGCCGGGCCGACGACCGGGGGGACCCCGTCATCCAGCTGTCGCCGTCGTTGGTGGCCGGACCCGACGAGTTCGACCTCATCTCCTCCACCATGCGCCAGGTGCTGGTGGAGGCCTGGAAGGAGCTCGACCGATGAGCGGCGCCAACGCTCACCCCCTAGAGGTCCGGCTGCGCTGATGCCCACACCGCTGACCGTCGGAATCCCGACCGAGATCAAGACCGACGAGCGCCGAGTCGCGCTCACCCCCGACGGCGTGCGCGAGCTCGACTCCCATGGAGTGACCGTCCTCGTGCAGGCCGGCGCGGGCGAGGGCGCCAGCATCGCGGACGAGGTCTACCAGGCGGCCGGCGCCGAGATCGTGGCCGCCGCCGCCGAAACCTGGGCCCGGGCCGACCTCGTCTGCAAGGTGAAGGAGCCTCAGGCCTCGGAGTTCGAACACCTCCGGGCGGACCTCACCCTGTTCACCTACCTCCACCTGGCGGCCTATCCGAAGGTGGCCGAGGCCCTGTGCGCGGCCCGCACCACCGGCATGGCCTACGAGACCGTGATGCGCGCCGACGGCGCGCTGCCGCTCCTCGCCCCGATGAGCGAGGTGGCCGGTCGTCTGGCGGTACAGGCGGGGGCCCGCTTCCTCGAGGCCCCCCAGGGCGGTCGCGGCGTGCTCCTTGGCGGGGCACCGGGCGTGCAACCGGCGCGGGTCGTGGTGATCGGCGCCGGCAACGTCGGGTGGAACTCGGCGTGGATCGCCGCGGGTATGGAGGCCGAGGTGAACCTGCTCGACAAGAACCTCGACCGGCTGCGCTTCGTCGACCAGATCCACAAGGGCCGCATCACCACGCTCGCCTCCAACCGAGGCACCGTCGAGCGCTGCATCGCCGAGGCCGACCTCGTCATCGGGGCCGTGCTCGTCGCCGGCGGACGAGCGCCGGTCGTGATCACGGAGGACATGGTCCGCACGATGAAGCCCGGGGCGGTGATCGTCGACGTCGCCATCGACCAGGGCGGCTGCGTCGCCACCTCGCACGAGACCACCCACCACGAGCCCACCTACGTCACCCACGGCGTCGTCCACTACTGCGTGGGCAACATGCCCGGCGCCGTGCCTGCCACCTCCACGCACGCCCTCACCAACGCCACCCTCCCCTACCTCGTCGATGTGGCGGTGCACGGGCCCACCGAGGCCTGCCGACGCGACCCCGCGCTCGCCCATGGCCTCAACACCGAGGATGGCCAGGTGGTCAACGCAGTGGTGGCCGAGGCACTGGGTGTGGCGTGCGGCGCGGCCAGCCACACCGCCGACCGCTGATGGCTGCCCCCAAGCGCGACCAGAGCTCCCCCACCGAGCTCGACGACACCGACAAGGCGATCATCCGTGCCCTCCAGCTCGACGGCCGCGCGCCCTACTCCAAGCTCGGCCCCGCCGTGGGCCTCTCGCAGGCAGCCGTGCGTCAACGCGTGCAGCGCCTCATCGAGAGCGGCGTGATGCAGGTCGTCGCCGTCACCGACCCCGCCACGCTCGGCTTCGCCGTGCAGGCGATGGTGGCCGTGTCCGTGTCGGGCGACGTGCGAGCGGTGGCCGACGCGGTGCAGGACCTGCCCGAGGTGGAGTACGTCGTGATCACCGCCGGGCGCTTCGACCTGCTCGTCGAGGTGGTGTGCACCGACAACCAGCACTTGCTCTCGGTGGTGAACGATCGCATCCGCTCCATCGACAGCGTGAGCGCCACCGAGGTGTTCACCTACATGAGCCTCGTCAAGCAGACGTACAGCTGGGGAGTCCGCTAGCTGGATCTGTGGAGCGTCACACCTGGCGGCGGCGCAGTGCTGTTCCCGCGAACATGATCGCCACGCTGGTGAGCAGCACGATGGTGGCGAGCACGTTGATCTGCGGTGAGATCTCCACCCGCGATGCGCTGAAGATGCGCAAGGGGAACGTCTCCTCGGAGCCCGAGTTGAAGTAGGTGATGATGAAGTCGTCGATCGACAGGGCGAAGCTCAGCAGCGCCGCCGCCAGGATGCCCGGGGTGATGAGGGGCAACGTGATCCGGCTGAACGTCCGCCACGGTGGTGCGCCGAGGTCCATCGCAGCATCCTCGAGGGTCCAGTCGAACCCGCGGATGCGGGCCTTCACGGTGAGGGCGACGAACGACGTGCAGAAGAGGA
>JBKJSO010000339.1:0-8196 GCA_046595835.1 Acidimicrobiales bacterium
GCCGACCAGGCACAGGAGCAGCTCGCTGCGCGGCTCGACAAGGCAGATGTAGCGCATGCTCCCGTCGTCGGACCTGTAGTCGTACCGCTGTCGCATGCCCAGCAGCTCGGCGTACCAAGCGGCGCTACGTGCCGGATCCCGGACGGAGAGGGTGATCTCGAGGCGGCCGGTGATCGCGGGCATGTTCAGAAGTCTCCCAGTGCTCGCGGGGTCGATCACGCGTCCCCGACCGCCACAGGGTAGAGGGCTCGCCTATGTGCCGCTCGATGGTGGGTCGTCGAGCGAACGCGGCTGAGAGCCGCTTCGCACCGATCAACCATTCGCGCTGGCGAACGGCCCGCGCGACCCGGCAATCTTTGACGGTGCCCGTGACCCTGACCGACGATGCTGTCCTACTTCGAGCCTGGACTGCTTCCGATGCAGACTTCCTTGCCCACGCGTCGAAAGAGCCAGCGGTCGAGCGCTACAACGGCCCGATGCCTGAGTCGTTTGCCGTCGCTCTCGAATGGATCGACCGTTTCGAGCGAGGATGGCGTTCGTTCGAGGTCGAGAAGAATCCGACCGGTACCGCTTTCGTGATCGTTGACGTGGCATCGGGCGAGCCGGTTGGGATGTGCGGGTTCGATGGCTGGTCAAACACCGACGTGACCCAGTTCGGATACTGGCTCGTCGAGGCCGCAAGAGGGCAGGGTCTTGCGACTCGCGCCGTCAGGCTGATGACCGGTTGGTTGTTCGAACTGGGCGCTGCCCGTGTCTTCGTGACCATTGAGTCCGAGAACACAGCCTCGGCCGAGGTCGCGTGCCGTGCGGGCTTCGTTCACGAGGGCACGCTTCGTGCGAATGGGGTCTGGCAGGGCGAACGCAAGGATGTCGACGTGTTCGCAGTACTGCCCGATGAGTGGCGGTCGGGATCGCTGATCGCGTAGGCGCTCATCTGGCGACCGCGCGACGTGCCGTTCCTCAGCGGGTCGGCCAGAGCAGCTCCGTGAGCCGGTGACCGCACCGATCATCCATTCGCGCTGGCGGACAGACCGCGATACCCGGCAATCGGTGCGCGAAAATCCCGAGGTGAATCGCAGGAACGGAGGCCCGACCACGGCCCGGTCTTCCGCCCGGTGGCCCGAACAAACAACACCCGGGAGAAGGGGCGGTCTCTGGTGCCGAAGCCGTGGGGCGTTCCGATGAGTGCTCGGGTGGGCAACGAGCCAATGCCGTGGGACAATTAACGCGAAGGTGTCCGCCAGTGACGCCGCCGACGCCCGAGAGATGAGGCAAGCGCTCGGATGGGCGATACCAATGCATTCCACGATGATGTCGGCGACGCCTCAGGCTCCGCAGGCAACGATCGAGACGGTGTCGCGGACGAACGGGACTCCGCCGGTACCGGTCGCGATGCTGTCGCCGACAAGCGGGACAGGCGCGCGAGTGAGCGGGACCGTGCGGGCGACGACCGAGACGACGAGCTTGATCTACGCGATCGCTCCAGCGAGGCGCGCGACGGCGCCAGCGATGACCGCGATCACGCCGGAGTCGACCGCGATCACGCTGGCGGCCTGCGCGACGCTGCGGCCGAAGAGCGTGACCGGACGGCCGGAGACTTCGAGGCGCAGGGGTGGTTCGGATCCCCGGACATGGTTCGGCGGGCAGAACTCGCCCGCCACGACGCGGCATCCGACCGGAAGGCGGCGTCCGGGGATCGCCGCGCCAGCGCAGGGGATCGAACCGAGGCCGAACTCGATCGCGGGGCGGCCCTTGCCGATCGGCTCGCCGGATCGCGTCAGCGCATGGCCGCCGAAGCCGACCGAGACACTGGGTCGACCGATCGGGTGGCAGGAGCGACCGAACGCGCCGAGGCACAACTCGACCGGGCACACGCCCTCGTCGACCGCGATGCCTCAGCGCGCGACCGCGTTGACGCATCCGTCGACCCTCTCACCGGCGTGTCCAACCGTGGCGCAGGCTTCCTGGCGCTGGACCGCGCGATCGCCCGGGTCAGGCGCACGCAGGAGCCGCTCGTGGTCGGCTTCATCGACGTCGATCACCTCAAGGTCGCCAACGACTGCCAGGGCCACGAGGCTGGCGACCGGATGCTGTTGAACGTGGTCAACACCCTGCGTGCCAATCTCCGGGCCTCCGATCTGATCTTCCGTTACGGCGGGGACGAGTTCGTCTGCGCCCTACCAGATGCAGACGCCGCTTTCGGCGAGGCACGGCTCGCTCGTGTCAACGAAGAGTTGGGGCATGGCCTGGCGCCAGCGTCGGTGACCGCCGGGTTCGCTGAACTGCGACCGGAGGACTCGAGCGGAGAGCTCGTCGCACGCGCCGACGCTGCGCTCTACCGGAAACGCCACACGGTCTGACCGCACCGTCACACCGACCACCGCCGGAATCGACCTAGAGGCGCAGTCGAGCAGAACTTCTTCACCGACGACGCCCACCGCGTGTGGCGCTCGGCGAAGAGTCGCAGTAGTACCGAAGTGCCGATACTCGGCACCGGCGCGTTCGACCGACTAATCATTCGCGAGCGCACCGGTTGGTCTTCGCTTCTGGATCAGGCCAGCTGTTCGCTGACTCGGTGAGGTGGAGCAGGTCAAAGAGCGAGCTGCCGTCCTCGAAGTCGACCAGGAAGTCGATGTCACTTCCTTCACGGGCGTCGCCTCGGGCCACGCTGCCGAACGCCCGGACCGTGGGGGCACGATGACGCGCCGCAATCTCGAGGATCCCGTCACGGTGCTGGTGCACGAGTGCCCCGAGAGGCGAAGAGGCGTCGACGACTGCCATAGTGCGCTGGGCACGGGTGCTCGACTTCGTCTGATCGATTGCGTGGATCCTGAGGCCACACACAACCCCATCAATTCAAGGAGTGTTGAGCACGCCGTGTTGAGCACGCCTGTCGCGCGCACAGATCGCGTCTTTTCCCGCCCTGGACGCGCCGCGGGCTCCCCTGAGGGAGCCCGTGACCTGCATGTTCTGGAGCGGACGACGGGATTCGAACCCGCGCCCCCAACCTTGGGAAGGTTGTGCTCTACCAGCTGAGCCACGTCCGCGTGAGCCAGCGACGATAGCAGGCGCTCTGCGAGCAACCCAACCGCTCCTACGGGGGGAGATCGCGGCTGCGTTGTCGAATCCTGGGTAGTACTTCGTGACCGATGCCACACAACTCGGCCACTTGTGTACGTTCGAGGGTCTTGAGGAGCTACCAGGCAAATCGCCCGATCACACACGAGACGCCGCACCCGGGGGCCACCATGCACAGCACTCGATCCACCTACCGCCGCACGAAGCGGGCGGCACTCGCCGTCGCCGCCACGGCGTTGGCGGTCACGTTGGCCACCGAACCCGGGGGTGCCGCGTCGGCCGGCACCGCGCCGTTCAACAACGGCACGGGCTCCGCCACCGCACTCGGCTACAAGGTCAACCCCACCAACGGCAACCTCAGCTTCGGGATCACCTTCGGCGAGGCGATCGCCGGCCACCAGAACACGGCGGCCACGGGCCAGTCGCGAGCGATCAACCTGGGCGTCATCGGGGTGACCCTCGCCGGCGAGGCTTGCGACGGCGGACCTCCCACCATGGCCGAGAAGGACCAGCCGCAACCGGTGATCGCACGATCGGGCGAGAAGGGCGCGGCCGAGGGCATGACGGCGACCGAGAAGCCGGGTGGCATCGAGAAGTACGCCCGCGCCACCACGGCTCCCTTCGCCGAGGCGATCACCACGATCGGTCCGATGGGCGACCCCGCCACGTTGTTCATCAACGGCGGGCGCACCATCACCCATTCCGGCGTCGTCAACGGCAACACCCGTGAGGCGCTCGCCCGCACGGAGCTGGGGAGCGTCAGCATCGGTGGCGGGGCGGTTGAGCTGAAGGGCCTCACCTGGCAAGCCATCCACCGCTCGGGCGCCGTCAACGAGACGATCGGCACGTTCAGCATCGGCTCTGCGTTGATCGGCGGACAGGTCCAGTCGCTGCCCGGCGACGGGTTCCAGCAGGCCGCCGCGCTCAATGCGCTCCTCAAGCCCCTCGGCCTCGACCTCACCCCTCCAGGCGTGCGTGTCGAGCAGGGCATCGTGTTCGTCGACCCACTCAAGATCGGCATCATCCCGAGTCCCCAACGAGATGCCGTGCTCGGGAGCGTCGTCAGCGGCGCCCAGCCGCTCCGCGACCAGATCGTGGATGCCTTGCTCAAGCAGAGCTGCAAGAACTCCACCTACGTGACGATTGGCGACATCGTGTTGGGGTCCTTCACCGGCGCCGGCGCCCTGCTGCTCGAGCTCGGTGGCGTGCAGGCCACCAGCGCCGAGTTCACCCAGTTCACGTTCGGCGCCTTCCCCGCCCTGCCTTCACTGTCGAACCTCCCCGCCGTCGACACGTTCTCCCCCGGCACGCCGGCGACCAGCACCTTCGCTGCCGCGCCAGCGGGGGCACCCGCCGCTGGCAAGCCAGCACCAGCCACGTCCGAGCGAGTGGCCACCCAGCCCATCGCCGGCTTCAGCGGCGAGCGGGGCGGGCTCATGGCCCTCGTGGGCGGCGGTGGGCTGCTGCTCCTCCTCGCCACCGCCGAAGCCGACCGCCGCAAGATGCAGCACGCCCTTCGTGAGATCCCCCTGGAGTCCTGATGTCTGCCCCCACCGAACACACGCCGCCCTCCGGTTCCTTCAAGGTCGGCCAGCGCCTCATGCGCGGCTACGGGCCGCTCGCGGTCTTCGCGCTCATGCTGCTCCTCATGTCGGTGCTCGTGCCGTCGAAGGTGCCCGACAAGACAGCCCTCACCAGCGGGGCTCCGGGCGGCGCCAATGCTTCGGACGGCGGCTCGGGCCTCGAGACGGTCGACACGACACCCGGCGGCTCCACTGTCACCGACCCGGGTACGGCCGCCAGCGGGAGCACGGGAGCGTCCCCCGTTCCGGGCACCTCCGGCGGCTGTCCCGATCGCAAGGAACAGGTGCCGGGCGACCCCTACTCGCCGCCGTGCATCGCTTTCTCGGGCTCAAACGGTGGCGCCACCTCCAAGGGTGTGACCGACACCAAGATCAAGGTGGCCTTCCGGGTGCTCAACGAGCGGGGCTTCCAGCAGACGCTCGCCGAGCTGGCCGGCGCGAGCCTTGTCGACTCCCCCGACTCCATCAACCGAACGGTCCTGGCGCTGGCTGACTGCTTCAACCAGCGCTTCCAGTTCTACGGCCGCAAGATCGAGATCGTCCCGTACAACGGGCGCGGCTCGAACACGAACGAGCTGCTCGGCAAGGGCCGTGAGCAGGCCGTCGCGGATGCCATCCAGGTAGCCGACGAGATCGGCGCCTTCGCCGACATCTCCGCCACCAGCGAGCCCTACGCCGGAGCGCTCGCCGAGCGCAAGGTCATCGGCTTCGGAACCCCGTACCTCTCCCGCAAGTGGCACGAGGACCACGCGCCCTACGCGTGGAGCATCGCGACGGACGGCTCGATCGTGTCCGAGTTCGCCGCCGAGTACTCCGTGAAGAAGCTCTACGGCGGCAACGCCGACCACGCGGGCGGGGCCCTCAAGGGCAAGCCCCGGGTGTTCGGCACGCTCGCTCCGGAGAACTCGTGGTACCAGGAGTCGGTCGACAACGCCGAGACCGTCGTGAAGGCCGCTGGCCAGAAGCCGGGCTATCGACGGGCCTACGTGCTCGACCTCGGCACCATGTCCGACCAAGCCACCCGGATCATCGCCGACTTCAAGGATCGCGGGATCACGACGATCCTCTGCGGCTGCGACCCGATCATCCCCGTGTTCCTGTCCGGTGTGGCAAACCGCGAGCAGTACTACCCGGAGTTCATCATCGTGGGCACCGCGCTCACCGACGCCGACATCGTGGGCCAGCTCTGGAACCAGAACTTCGCCAGCCACGCGTTCGGCGTGAGCCCGCTCGACAGCTTCGTGCCGCCGACGCAGACGATCGCCTACGCGGCCTACAAGTCGGTGCGTGACGACGAGCCCGCGTTCTCCGTCGATCTCATCTACTACCAGATGTACATGCTGGCGATCGGGCTGCAGATGGCCGGTCCCAACCTCACCGCGCAGACCTTCGACACCGGCATGGCCGCCTACCCGGCCAAGTCAGGCCCGTTCGGTCTGTGGAAGTTCGGTCCCGGCGACCGCACGGCCGCCAACGACGTCCGCGAGATCTACTGGGACGCCAACGCCATCTCGACGTTCAATGGCAAGCAGGGCGCCTACATCGGCTCCAACAACGGCGCCCGCTTCCAGCGGGGCCAGATCCCGAAGGCGCCGCCGGGCCGTCCCACCAAGGTGGGTCTCACGTGACCGCTGTGCTCAGCGCGAGCCGCGACCGCTGGACCGACCTCTCCCGCTCGGCGCAGGGAGCACTCGAGGTGCTCGGCGCGTCGATGGCACTGTTCCTCGTCTACCGGGTGCCGGGCCTCGGCCCCTTCCTCACCGACAAAGCACCCTTTGGCATCGTGGTGGCCGGCGTCATCGTCGGCACGGTCACGGCGCTGCTGGCGATGGGGCTCATCCTCATCTACAAGACGAGCCGGTTCATCAACTTCGCCTACGCCTCGATGGGAAGCCTCGCCGGCGTCACCGCCATTGGCCTCCACCTCGAGAAGGGCGTGCCCTTCTTCGCCGCCCTCCCCATCGGGGTTGGTCTCGGTGTGCTCACCGGGGCCGGGGTGGAGCTCGTCGTGCGGCGCTTCCGCCACACGTCGCGACTCATCCTCACCGTCGCCAGCATCGGCATCGCCCAGATCCTGAGCGTGATCGAAGCCGTGATCTCCTTCAGGGGTTTGGGCTTCGTGTCCCTCACCGGCGGGTTCAAGATCCCGCTCGACCTGCAGATCGACCTCGGCGTGAAGACCCTCTTCGGCGACGAGATCCTCATCATGCTCGTGGTGCCGCCGGTGCTCGCGGGTCTGGCCTGGTTCCTCCTTCGCACCGACGTGGGCGTGGCCGTGCGAGCGGCTGCCGAGAACGAAGACCGCGCCCTGCTGCTCGGCATCCCGATCCGGCGCCTCTCCACGATCGTGTGGATGGTGGCCGGTGGCCTGGCCGCCCTCACCTTCGTGCTCAAGGCCCCGTTCTCCGGCGTCACACCAGGCCTGGCGTCGGCCGGGCCGATCCTGCTGCTCCCGGCGTTGGCGGCGGCGGTCGTGGCCCGCATGGAGTCGCTGCCAATCGCGTTCGTGGCCGGCATCGGTCTCGGGATCATGGAGGCGGTGATCGGGTGGAACACCCCCGGCTCCCCCACCGTGCAGTACGTCGCCTTCCTCATCGTGATCCTGGCCGCCCTCCTGCTGCAGTCGGGCAAGCTCTCCCGAGCCATGGAGGGCGCCACGTCCACCTGGTCGTCGCTCGGCGTGCTCAAGCCGATCCCGATGGAGCTCCGCGACCTCCCCGAGGTGCGCTGGACCAAGCGCGCCGTACTCAGCTTGGTCGTCCTCGCGTTCGTGTTCCTGCCCGCCGGCTGGTCCCCGTCGAACCAATACCTGGCGGCGGTCGCCATCGTGTGGGCGCTCGCTGCGGTGTCACTCGTGATCCTCACCGGCTGGGGCGGGCACATCAGCCTGGGCCAGTTCGCCATCGTGGGCGTCGGTGCCCTCGTGGCCGGCAACCTCATCCAGCACTTCAACCTCGACCTGTTCCTCACGCTGATCGTGTCGGGCATCGCGGGTGCGCTCGTGTCCCTCGTGGTGGGGTTGCCTGCCCTGCGGATCCGTGGACTGTTCCTCGCCGTCACCACGCTCGCCTTCGCAGTGGCGCTCGATCAGTACGTCCTCAACTTCAACAACTTCCCCAAGCTCATCCCCACCAAGGTGGGTCGTCCGATGCTCTTCGAGCGCTTCGATCTCAACCAGGGCACCACGATGTACTGGACCTGCCTGGCCTTTCTCGGCCTTGCCATCCTCGCCGCCCAGGGGCTGCGCAAGGCCCGTGCCGGGCGCGTGATGATCGCCACACGCGACAATCAACGAGCGGCCGACGCCGCCGGCGTGCCCACCACCAACGTGAAGCTGGCCGCGTTCCTCGTGGCCGGCGTGATCTCCGGCGTGGCGGGCGGCCTGCACGTGGTGATCGTGTCATCGCTCAACCCGGGAACCTATCCCCCAGCGGACTCGCTCACGGTGTTCGCCACCTCGGTGATCGGTGGCCTGGGATCGGTGGGCGGCGCCCTCATGGGCGTGCTGCTCTTCCGGTTCCTCGACACGATGACC
>JBKJSO010000413.1:0-2678 GCA_046595835.1 Acidimicrobiales bacterium
TTGACGAGCGCGGCGTGGCCCGCCCCCACGCGGTCGTCCGCGGCTACTGGAAGGTGGGTCGGGGCGGAGACGCCGCCGACGACTGAACCGTGGGTGGTGTGCCGCAGCTGCTCGGCCGTTCGCTACGGTCGCGGCACCAAGGTTCGGGGGACGTGATTCGGGGGACGTGGCGATGGATCGACGGCCGGAGGTCGACGTAGCGATCGTGGGAGCTGGCTTTGCCGGTCTCTACATGCTGCACAAGGCCCGCCAGATCGGGCTCACCGCGCAGGTCATCGAGGCCGGCGGCGACGTGGGCGGCACCTGGTACTGGAACCGCTACCCCGGAGCGCGGTGCGACGTGGAGAGCATGGAGTACTCGTACGGGTTCGACGAGGACCTCCAGCAGGAGTGGGAGTGGACGGAGCGCTACGCGCCGCAGTCCGAGATCCTCCGCTACGCCGGTCACGTCGCCGACCGCTTCGACCTCCGGCGCCACATCCGCTTCGACACGAGGGTCACGGCCGCCAACTACGACGACGCCACGGGCACCTGGCGCGTCGACACCGATCCGGGCGACGCGATCACGGCACAGTTCGTCGTGATGGCCACGGGCTGTCTGTCGTCGGCCAACGTCCCGGCCATCGACGGGGCCGACTCCTTCGGCGGCCCGACCTACCACACGGGTCGCTGGCCGCACGCTGGCGTCGACTTCACGGGGCTGCGGGTCGGCGTGATCGGCACGGGCTCCTCGGCCGTGCAGTCGATCCCGATCATCGCCGAGCAGGCTGCCCACCTCACCGTGTTCCAGCGCACGGCCACCTACGCGGTGCCAGCCTGGAACAGCCCACTCGACCCGGTGGAGCAGAAGGAGATCAAGGCCGACTACGCCGGGCTGCGGGCCGCCAACCGACAGATGTCCTCGGCCTTCGGCGCCCGCCAGGCCCGCAACGACAGGCCGGCGCTTGAAGCCACCCAGGAGGAGCGCGAGGCAGAGTTCGAGCGGCGCTGGCAGGTGGGCGGACTGGGGTTCCTGGGCGCCTACAACGACCTGCTCCTCGATCCCGGGGCCAACGACACCGCCCGCCAGTTCGTGCTCGGCAAGCTCCGCGAGATCGTGCAGGACCCGGCCGTGGCGGCGAAGCTGACCCCGGACCAGGTGGTCGGCTGCAAGCGCCTCTGCGTCGACAGCGGCTACTGGGCCACGTTCAACCGGCCCAACGTGTCGCTCGTGGACCTGCGCGAGTCACCGATCGAGGCCATCACCCCGATGGGCATCCGCACCACCGCAGGAGAGCACCATCTCGACGCGATCGTGTACGCCACGGGCTTCGATGCCATGACGGGCGCCCTCGCTCACATCGACATCCGCGGACGCGGCGGGTTGACCCTGGCCGACGCGTGGGTTGCCGGCCCGCGCACGTACCTCGGTCTGGGCGTGGCCGGGTTCCCGAACATGTTCGCCATCACGGCGCCGGGGAGCCCGTCGGTGCTCACCAACATGATGGAGTCCATCCAGCAGCACGTCGAGTGGATCGCCGCCTGCCTGGAGCACCTCCGCGCCACCGGCCACACCACCATCGAGGCCACGCCCGAGGCCCAGGACCAGTGGGTCGACTACGTGAACGCTGTCGCCGGGTTCACGCTGTTCCCCACCTGCAACTCCTGGTACCTCGGGGCCAACGTGGCGGGCAAGACACGCGTGTTCATGCCGCTGCCCGGCTTCCCCACCTACGTCACCCAGTGCGAGGACGTTGTGGCCGATGGCTACCGCGGCTTCACCATCACCTGACGACGAGGTTGATGACGAGGTTGCTGTGCGAACAGGCTGTGCCTGCGGGCTAGAGGGATGGATGCTGCTTGGCGAGCACCGGCAGCAGCAGACGATGGGGGATCACGTGGGCCACGCCCGCCATCACGCGGTTCGCGCCGCCGGGGATGATCACGTCACGGCCGCGGTCGAGCCCCTCGATGCCCGCCTTGGCGACGTCGTGCGCCGACACCCACATGAACTTGGGGAGCGAGTCGCCGGCTTCGAGCTCGCCGAAGCCGGCGGCCTCGGCGAACTCGGTCTCGACCGGGCCCGGGCAGAGCGTGCTCGCCACCACGCCGGTGCCGCGCAGCTCCTGGTTCATCGCCCGCGTGTACGACAGCACGAAGGCCTTTGATCCGCCGTAGCCAGCCTGGCCGGGCAGGGGCTGGAAGGCGGCCATCGAAGCCACGTTCAGCACCGCCCCACGACCGCGCTCCACCATGCCGGGCACGAAGGCGCTGCACAGGTGGACCACCGCCTCCACGTCCGTGCGGATCATGCGCAGCTCCGCGGCCACGTCGCTCTTCGCCACCGCGCCAGTGGTCGAGAGCCCGGCGTTGTTGACGAGCACGTCGACGGTGAGGCCGCGCTCAGCCATGGTGTCGACCACCGCGGCGCGCGCCCCCTCGTCGGTGAGATCGGCCGTGACGACCTCGGCCCGCACCCCGTGGGCCGAGGCCAGCTCGTCGGCGAGGACCTTGAGGCGATCCTCCCGGCGCGCCACGAGGGTGACCCCGAGGCCCCGAGCCGCGAGGAGGCGGGCCAGCTCCACGCCGATCCCGGAGGAGGCCCCGGTGACGAGACAGGTGCGATCGGGACCAGGCGTGGGCAGCGTCATGGGGTCCAGGGTAATGGGCTGTTTGTTCTGTGCCGCGCGGGGCCCGGA
>JBKJSO010000116.1:0-2975 GCA_046595835.1 Acidimicrobiales bacterium
CAGCACCGTGTCGAGCAAGGGCCGAACGAACGATTCGAGCGAGGTGGCCTCGCTCCACGTGGTGGCAACCCGGCCAAAGGTGCTCAGCGATCGCTCCTGGTCCGGGTTGGGTGCCACACGGTCAGTGTGCCGTGGGACAAGGCGTTTTCGATCCGCCCGGCACTGTTAGGTTCCCGGCCGTGCCCGGCGCTCACGAGCCCCTCACGGATGCCCTGCTCGATCCGGCCACGTACGCCGGCGACCTGCACTTCGCGCTCGCCACGCTGCGGGCCACCGCTCCCCTCGCGTGGAACGCAACCAGGGGCTTCTGGGCGGTGTCGCGCCACGCGGATGTGAGCGAGGCATCGAGCGACCCGAGTCGCTTCTGCTCCGCCCGGGGGATCCTCCTCGATGAGATCGGCGTCACCTACGACAGCCCGCCCACGATGATGCACGCCGACCCGCCTGAGCACACGCGCTACCGCAAGCTCGCCCGCCCCGGCTTCACGAACGCCGTGGTGCGCGGCGTCGAGCCGATGGTGCGGGAGCGCACCAGCCGGCTGCTCGACGACCTCGCCGTCAAGGCCGCCGACGCTGCGGTGGTCGATGCCACCGCCACGCTCGCCGTGCCGCTGCCGATCCAGCTCATCGCCTCACTGCTCGGCCTGCCCGAGGGCGACGAGGATCGGCTGTTCCGCTGGTCGGAGGCTGCCGTGCCCGGCGCCACCGAGTGGTCCGACGACGAGCGCATGGCCCTGCTCGGTGAGATGACCGTGGAGCTCCTTGCGCTGGCCGCCGAGCGTCGGGCCGAGCCGCTGGACGACGTCGTGTCGATGCTGGCCGCCTACGAGGAGGACGGCGAGTCGCTCACCGACGACGAGCTCGGCATGTTCCTCATCCAGCTCCTCGTGGCCGGCAACGAGACCACCCGCAACGCGATCTCGGGCGCACTCGTGGCACTGGCCGAGCACCCGGAGCAGCTCGAGCGGCTGGCCGACGATCCCACCCTCGTCACATCCGCCGTAGAGGAGGTGCTGCGCTGGACGACACCCGTCACCTCGTTCCTGCGCACGGCGGTGACCGACACCGAGCTGGGCGGGGTGTCGATCTCGGCGGGCGACCCACTCCTGCTGCTCTATGCGTCGGCCAACCGCGATGAGCTCGAGTTCGGCCCGACCGCGAGCACCTTCGACGTGGGCCGCACCCCCAACCACCACGTGGCGCTGGGGCACGGCCCGCACTTCTGCCTAGGCGCGGCGCTGGCCCGCCTCGAGCTGGCCGTGGTGCTGGAGGGGGTCGCCGAGCGGTGGCAGCGACTCGAGGTGGCGGGCCCGATCGTGCGCAGCGGTTCCTCGATCATCGCTGGGATCCGTGAGGCGCCGCTGCGGATGACGGCTCGATGACCGAGCAGGACCTAGCCGGGCACGCGGTCGTCGTCACCGGTGGGGCCGCTGGCATCGGAGCCGCCACCGTGCGGCTCCTTGCTGCGCGCGGTGCTGTCGTCGCCATCCTCGACCGAGCCGGCACGCAGGCCCGGATGCTCGCCGAGGATGTGGGCGGGCACGCGTTCGAGGTCGACGTGTCCGACCCCGGCGCCACCACCGCGGCCGTCGAGGCTGCCGCGCAGGCGATGGGCGGTCTCACCGATGTTGTGGCCAACGCCGGGTTCGGCCTCAACAAGCCGCTGCACCGCTACACCGACGCCGAGTGGCGGCTCGTCGTGGGAGTGAACCTCGACGGCACGTTCCACACGTTGCGGGCCGCTCTCCCACTGCTGCTGGCCGGTGGAGGCGGCAGCGTTGTCACCGTGGCCAGCCTCAACGCAGCCCGCCCGCTCCAAGGCGAAGCGCCCTACAGCGCTGCGAAGGCCGGCATCGTGAACCTCACCCGCACCACGGCGCTCGAGTACGCCCCCACCATTCGAGCCAACTGCGTGTCGCCCGGCATGATCGCTACGGCCCTCACGTCGATCATCACCGACGACGCGACGTTCACTGCGGTGGCGGAGGCCGGCACCCCGCTGGCACGGATCGGCTCGGCCGACGAGGTGGCCGACGTGATCGCGTTCCTGTGCTCGGACGCGGCCCGCTACGTCACCGGCCAGGAGATCGTGATCGACGGGGGCGCCGGGCTCCCGAACCTCCAGGCCGATGCGATCGTGCGAGCGGTGCGCGAGCGCCTCAGCTGACGCCGGCGCGCCGCCACCCGAGCGGGCCTACGCTGCGCGGGCAGACCCCACCCGAGGGCCGCCAGCGCGAGGAGACCCCATGGAGATGACCAAGTACGAGCACGGCACGCCATCGTGGATCGACCTCGGCACGCCCGACCTCGAGGGTGCGATCGCCTTCTACTCCGGGCTCCTCGGCTGGGACGTCGAGATCGGTCCCCCCGAGATGGGGCGCTACTCGATGGCCACGCTGCGCGGAAAGAACGTGGCCGGTCTCGCCGATCAGCAGCAGCCCGGACCGGTGTGGTGGTCGTCGTACGTGAGCGTCGACGACATCGACGACGTGCTCACCCGCGTGGAGAAAGCGGGCGGCACCGTCGCCATGCCGGCGATGGAGATCCCCGAGGCCGGGCGAATGGCCGTGACCCAGGACATCGGCGGCGCGTTCATCTCGTTCTGGGAGCCGGCCGCGCACATCGGTGCCGAGCTGGTCAACGAGCCCGGCACCCTCTGCTGGAACGAGCTGGCCACACGAGCCGTCGACGAGTCGCTCGCCTACTACGCGGACGTGCTCGGCTGGACCGCGGTGTCCATCGGCGATGGCGCCTACTACGAGCTGCACCGCGGCGACGCCCCCATCGGCGGCCTGCTGCCCCTGGTGGGTGAGATGGCCGCCTCGGAGATGCCAAACAGCTGGGTCGTGTACCTCGCGGTCGCCGACGCCGACGCCACCGCGGCTCGCTGCACCGAGCTCGGCGGCACGGTGGTGGTGCCCCCCAGCGACATCCCGGTAGGACGCTTCGCCGTGCTCACCGACCCGCAGGGCGCC
>JBKJSO010000179.1:0-5392 GCA_046595835.1 Acidimicrobiales bacterium
ACC
This sequence comes from Acidimicrobiales bacterium, assembly GCA_046595835.1. Taxonomy (GTDB): domain Bacteria; phylum Actinomycetota; class Acidimicrobiia; order Acidimicrobiales; family VFJN01; genus VFJN01. The sequence goes on from JBKJSO010000179.1 coordinate 4, forward strand.
CACCGCTCCGGTCGCATCAACAGCGCCCACGCCAACGGCGAGCAGGCACTCATCGACACGATCCGTCATGCCCCGCTCCGTTCGCTTCGCCCACTACGGGCGATTCTGCGCCCGGACGCGGTCGGGGGCATGGAGACTGGCTTGCGTCTGCGGGTGGTGCTGGCACCCCCGGGCTGCCGAGGTGCTTCTGTCAGCGGGTCAACCGCAGGAGGTTCCCGGCGGCGGCTCGCCGGTGGAGTAGCCGGCCGGCTTCTCCGTGGTGGTCGTGGGCGGGAGCGTGGTGGTGGCGCCCGGGACGGTGCTCGACGTGGGCCCCACCGTGGTGGAGGTTGTGCTCCGCAGATCGTCCGGTGAGCCTTCCGGCGCCGGCTGGTCGTGCACCGTCGTGAAGTCCCGGCCGGTCACCACGACGACCTCGCCGGCTTTCACGTTGGGATCAGCCACGAGGGGTGCTCCACCCGTGATGTGGCGGGCGACCAACCTCGCGGCCGCCTCCCCGCCCCGACCGAAGAAGACCGTGGTGTGCGCCACCGCACCGCGTGAGTAGGAGCGGACCTCCTTGATGGCGAAGCCGATCGTCTTCATCGCGCCCGCCACGTCGGCTGCCTGGCCGGCAGTCCCGCTGCCGTTGAGGATCGTCACGTCGATCGAACCAGGGCTGATGGTGCCGGGCGGCAGACCACGGAAGATGTTGAGCATCGATTCAGCTGCCCGCATGAGGGGGCGCTGAACGGCCGCTCCGGCCGCTGTTCGGAACGGCTCGGAGGGGATGCTGTACCCGACGAGCTCACGCGAGTCGAAGCTGGCGAACTGGCGACCGAGGTCGAGCAGGTCGCCGGCGCTCAGTCGGCGGTCGAGACGAACGTTGTCGACGCCCGCCGAGACGAGCTGGTTCAAGGTGGCGGGGTTCGTGAGGCCCTTGCCCACGGCCTTCGAGATCGCTCGCCGGATGAACACCTGCTGGCGGGTGATGCGGCCGAGGTCGGCGGTGGAGTCGCTGTGCCACCTGCCATCGGAGCCCTTGTACTGGGGGTAGCGGGATCGCACGGACTTGCGAGCCTGCTCGCCGTTGAGCACCTGGCACCCGTCGGTGGAGACGCTCAGCCCGGTGTGCTGGTCGCGCACCGGAGCGTCGAACCACAGCGGGATGCCCCCGACCGCGTTGACGAGCTTCTCGAACCCCACGAAGTCGATCTCGACGTAGTGGTTGATGGGAACGCCGAAGCTCTTCTGGATCGTGTCGATGAGTGCCTGCTCGCCGTTGGCGTGGGCGCTGTTGATGCGACCGGAACGGCGGGTGCCGGCGATCGGAACCCAGAGGTCTCTGGGGAACGAGAGGATCTGCGCCCGCTTCTGCTTGGGGTCGACCCGCAACACCATGATCGTGTCGGTGCAGTCGCAGCCCGTCTCGCCATCGTCGCTGAACCCCGGGGTGTCCGGGTCGAGCCCCTGCCGACTGTCGGTGCCGACGAGCAGGTAGTTGGCGGGCTCTCCGGCAGCCGCTGCCGCGATCTTGATGTTCCCGACTCGGACGATCTGTGCGAAGCGGACCCCGAAGTACCCCGCCGCCACGGCCGTGACCACGCACGCGAGCACGACGATCGAGCCCGTGGCCAGGACCAGTCGCTGGGGCCAGGTTCGGCCGCGCGCACGGGGGGGACGAGCAGGCGACATGAGCACCGGAGGCTACTGGCGCTGGCATCCAGGTCGACAGTCACCCCCGGTCGGCAACGGGGCGTTCGGGCGGTGGGCGACCCCCGCGTTGGGTGCTACTTGGCCGTGGCCTTGGGCTCCTTGGGCAGGCCGAGCACCTTCTCGCCCACGATGTTGCGCTGGATCTGCGACGTGCCACCCCAGATGGTCTCGGAGCGGCTGAAGAAGAAGGCCGACAGCATCGGGCTCACGGAGTAGCCGCCCTTGCCACCGCCGCGCATCGTGGCCGGCCACGCACCCGAGTCGGGGCCGCAGTCCGCCAGCATGGCACGGGCGCCATAGATGTCGAGGGCGAGCTCCATGGCCTCCTTGTGCATCTCCGACCACCACATCTTGTTGGTGGCTCCGAGCGCCGAGACCGACGCGTCCTTGCGACCTGTGACGGCGACCGTGAGCGAGCGCAGCCCGTTGATGCGCGTGATCTGCACCTTGGTGAAGTAGGTGGCGAGGCGCTGACGGATGATCGGGTCATCGATCACACCGTTGGCGGTGGCGGCCTCGATCATGAGGCGCAGCTCGTCGTCGAATCGGCGGTACCCCGTGGTGGCTGACTGCCCCCGCTCGAAGCCGAGCGTGGTGTTGGCAACGGCCCACCCGTTGTTGAGCCCACCGACCACGTTGGCCTGCGGGCAGCGGGCGTCGGCGAAGAAGACCTCGTTGAACTCGGCGGTGCCGTCGGGCTGCGTGATCGGCCGCACCTCGATGCCCGGCTGGTCCATCGGCACGAGCAGGTAGGAGATGCCCGCCTGCTTCACCACATCGGGGTCAGTGCGGGCCAGGAGGAAGCAGTAGTCGGCGAACTGGGCTTGGGTGGTCCACACCTTCTGGCCGTTGATCACCCACTCGTCGCCGTCGAGTACGGCGGTGGTCTTGATCGATGCGAGGTCGGAGCCGGAATCGGGCTCGCTGAAGCCCTGACACCAGCGCATCTCCCCCCGCATGACCTTCGGTAGGTACTCCTGCTTCTGCTCCTCAGTGCCCCACTGCAGGATCGTCGGCCCGACAAGGGTGTCGCCGAAGAAGTCGGCCCGCAGGGGTGCCTTGGCCCGGGCGAACTCCTCCGCCAGCACCACGCCCTGCATCAGGGTGAGGCCCTTGCCGCCGTACTCCTTGGGCCAGGTGGCGCAGATCCAGCCACCGCCGTAGAGCTTGGCGGGCCACGCCTCGTTGAAGGCGGCCCGGTCCTCTGGCGACATCTCGAAGCCGGCGTCGAACCAGCCGGCCGGCAGGTGCTCCTCCAGCCAGGCGCGGATCTCGACGCGGAACGCTTCGGCCTCGGGCGGGTAGGTCAGGTCCATGCCTAGATGTTGACCCAGGACCCGGCCCCACGAAAGCCCGACGCCCAGAGCGGGCCGGGAGGGAACTGGCTGAGACGATCGGGGGCACGCGTAGAGTCCAGGGATGACCGTGACGGAGACCGGCGAGGGTGCGCCCTACGCGCTGAGCGCGGGCAACAAGGAGCGCTGGCAGCTCCAGTGGAAGGAGCTCTTCGACGAGGTCATCACCTCGGGGCTCTGCACTGGCTGTGCGGGGTGCGTCATCGCCTGCCCGCACGACGTCATCGGCTACGAGCACGCGCCGGGCGCCTACAAGCCGTTCCACCTCGAGGAGGAGCTCGGCCTCGACGACTGCATCCACGGGCAGAAGGGCTGCACCTCGTGCACCCGTGCCTGCCCGCGCTTTCGGGCCTGGGAGCCGTCGGCCGACGAGCACCTCTTCGCCCGCGTCCGCAAGCCTGAGGAGGCCGCGGGCATCTACCAGGACGTGCTCCTCACGCGGGCCAGCGACGACATGGTCCACCAGATGGGCCAGGACGGCGGCTTCGTGTCGGCGCTCCTCATCTGGGCGCTCGACAAGGGCTACATCGACGCTGCCCTCACCTCCTACGTCGAGGGCAGCGGCGACGACGGGTGGAAGGCCCGCCCCGGTGTCGCGGCCACCAAGGAGGAGGTGCTGGCCGCGGCGGGCTCCCGCTACACCTACTCCGCCAACACCCTCGCCCTCAACGAAGCGCTCGAGCGAGGGTTCTCGAAGCTCGCCCTCGTCGGGATGAGCTGTCAGTCGTCGGTGCCGCCGGTGATGTGGAGTCGCAAGGTCGGCAAGGTGGGCAAGCCCATCGTCTTCAACATCGGCCTGCTCTGCTCGAAGACCTTCGACGACTCCATCTTCGAGGAGCTCTTCTGGACGAAGTACGGCCTGGCGAAGTCCGAGATGACGAAGATGAACATCAAGGGCGTCTTCCAGATCTGGATGCGCGACGGCAGCTACCACGAGATCAACCTCAAGGAGTGCCACGCCTGGACCCGCGAGGGGTGTACCTACTGCCCTGACTTCGCCGCGGAGCACGCTGACATCTCCACGGGCGGCATCGGCAAGGACAACGACTGGACGCTCACCATCGTGCGCACCGACCTGGGTCGGGAGATCATCCGCAGGATGATCGATGACGGCTCGATCATCGCCCGTCCCGGCGACGACGACCCGGGGGCCATCGCCCTCATGAACAAGCTGGCCCAGAAGAGCCGCGACCGCTGGCCCGCCACCGCAGTGGACTTCCCGAGGAACCCCGCCAAGCAGGGCTGACCCGGCCCGGTCGCCTCAGGCGGCTGCTTCGGCTCGGCGCAGCGCGTCCCAGAGGCCCACAACCGTGCAGTGGGGCAGGCGGGTGGCCCCGTACGGCGCCACGGCCTGGTCGATCCAGGACACATAGCTGAGCCTGGTCGGGCCGACCACGGGCTGGCCGATCACCTCGTAGCCCTCGAGCACCTCATGGAGACGTGTGGCCATGGGGTCAGCGTCGCGCTCCGGTGTCAACGTGTGAATGGTCTGATCGGACCATTCCGTGCATAGCCCGCGGACCAGTCCGAGTGCGAGCGTGCACCCCCGGTGCAGTAGACCCTCTCCGATGGACGTCGGGCCCCTCCGTGACGCGCTCACCGTGGTGCTCGGAGCCGCCACAGGCGTGCTCTCAGGCCTCTTCGGCGTGGGTGGGGGCGTGATCTCCCAGCCGGGCATGCGCTTGCTCGGTCTCGAGCCCCTCGCTGTGATCGGCACGGCGTTGCCGGTGATCATCCCCGGTGCCGCGAGCGGGGCTGTGCGCTACATCCGCGAAGACCTGATCCGCTGGCCGGCCGTGCTGGCCACGGTGCCCATCGGCATGGTGGCCGCGGTGGTGGGCAGCGTGGCCTCGGAGCACGTGCCGGGCAACGGACACCTGCTCCAGCTCATGACCGCCGGGCTCCTCGGCCTGTCGTCCTGGCGGATGGGCCGCTCGGCTCCTGCCCTGCCCCCGCACGAGCCCCTCGCCGAGACCGACGCGCCCGAGGCCCCCGCAGGCGATGTCGCGCCGCGGGGCGACGAGGAGCGAACCCTCGTGTCGCGCTACGCGGCGATCGGTGCCGTGTCGGGGCTCCTCTCAGGGCTCCTTGGGATCGGCGGCGGTGTGATCATGGTCCCGGCCTTCGTGCAGCTGGCCCGCATCGAGGTGAAGTCGGCCATCGCCACCTCGCTCGTGTGCGTCGGCGCGTTCGCCATCCCGGGCACGATCACCCATGCCATACAAGGCCACGTCGACTGGCGCGTGGCGCTGGCCCTCGTCGTGGGGGTGGTCCCCGGCGCTCGCATCGGTGCCGCCCTCACCATCCGAGCGACCGACCGGCGCCTGCGGGTGGTGGTG
>JBKJSO010000400.1:0-6913 GCA_046595835.1 Acidimicrobiales bacterium
GCCACGCTGTTGGCCGCCTCCACGAAGGTGCCGAACCCGTAGGTGCGCTCGCCGTAGACGATGAAGGTGGCGGCGTCGCCTCGCATGAGGCCGACCTCCGCTACCGAGCGCAGCGACGGCATTCGGTTGGCGTACACCTCCATCTCGCGCCCGAGCACCTCGGCGGTGGTCACCTCGAACATCCCCCCCGGGCCGGTGAGCTGGGCGCGGACCTCGGCAGATGTCGGCATTGCATCCCTTTCGTCGCGGCTTCCGGGCGGACCGTAGTGGCACCGCCAGGGGTCAGTGCACCTCAGCGAACGGCGGGTGCCACGGCCTCGATGATGGCGTCCATCCGGTCGAGGCGGTGCGTCCCCTTGCCGAGCGCGAAGTCGGGCACGATCACCTCGTCGAGCCCGACGGCCTGCCACGCCGCCACCGCGTCGAGCACGACGTCGGTGGTGCCGGCGATGGCGGCCCGTCCCCCGGACCCGGCGACGAAGGCGCCAGCCTTGGCGCGGTCGTCGGTGAGCAGCACGAGGGCCTGGGCCGATCGCTTGATGGAGCGCGGATCCCGGCCGATCGACTCGCAGCGGCGATCGAGCGCGGCTGACCGCTCAGCGATCAGGTCCGCCAGGCCCCACATGTTCCACTCGTCTGCGTGGCGGGCCACCACACCGAGCATGCGGTCGCCCTTGCCCCCGATGAGGAGCGGCAGGCGCGGTTGCAGCGGCTTCGGCTCCGACACGGCGTCGGTGAGCTGGTAGTGCGCGCCGACGAGCGTGGTGCGCTCCTCGCGCAGCAGGCCCGCGAGCACCAGGCAGGCTTCCTCGAGGCGGGCGACGCGCTCTCCGGGCGGCGGGAGTGTGATCCCGTACTGCTCGTGCTCGTTCTCCTGCCAACCGGCGCCGATGCCCAGCAGGAGGCGCCCTCCGCTGATGTTGTCGACGGTGGCCGCCCAGCTCGCCAGCACCGCCGGGTGGCGGTAGGTGTTGCCGAGCACGAGGGTGCCGAGACGCACCCGATCGGTGGCCATCGCCAACGCCGCGAGCGTTCCTGTTGCCTCCAGGTTCGGCGTGGTGTCGGGCCCGAACTCGTCGCCGCTGCCCATGAAGTGGTCGGCCACGTACACGCCGTCCCACCCCGTCGCCTCGGCGTGGCGGGCCACCTCGAGCACGTCAGCCCAAGGTTGCGACAGGGTCGGCCAGATGGAGAAGCGCACGAGCCCGACCCTACCGATGCCCGCGGCTGGCGCGACTCAGCTCGCGCAGCTAAGGCAGTGCTTGGTGTGGGTGTGACGGTCCTGCTCGTGGGCCGGGTTGTTCTGCTCATCGGTGGTCATCACCGCATTGGCCCGGCTCGGCGGCCCGGTGGGCCACTGCCCGGCCTTGTAGCGCCGACCGCCATCGGCCCGCATCATCATCCCCTTGCCGGTCTCGGTGCGCTCATCGGGGCCAACTTGATTCGGGTCCCACCAGATCTCGGACCAGTCCTTGATCTCGGTGGGGTACTGGCGGCTGACGAAGACAAGCGGAGACGCCGGCTTCCCACCGCTCGGTGGATAGGCGTAGATCCCCGCCGCGAAGGAGCCGTTGGTGAGGTTGGGGCCGGCCATGTGGATGCCCCGGAAGAGCGTCTGCACCGGCGCTCGGTAGATGTTGACCAGCACTCCCTCGCCTCCCTTGGCCGTGTTCGGGAACGCGTGGTGCCACTCTCGATAGCCTGCCGACGTCTCGACGTGGCTCCACGTGACCCACAGCGGGGAGATGCCGAAGGCGTGGTTCCACTGCTGGTCGTCGTAGAAGCGACCGATCGTCGACGTGTCGGACAGGCCGGTGCCGATGATGAACCACTCGGGGAAGTAGGCCTGCTTGGTGGCCTCCCTCGTGATCAGGATGGGCTGGATCGGATCGACCACCGGCACGATCGTGGTGCACTTCTCCGCCTTGAGCTTCGCGATCATGGTGGTCACGTCGTTCTGGTTGTTCCCCGGGTCGTACAGGTAGCTGACCGCCGTCTTGAACGAGAGGCCGCGCCTGGCGAACTCCCTGTTGAAGATCTGATGGGCGCGCTCACCCTCGGGATCGACCTTCGTGCCGGTGCCGTTCAGGTACATGAGGCAGTAGGTGCGGGGCAGGGTGTTCGTGCCAACGCCACCGAACACCGCGGGGTCGTGTCTCAGGCGCTTCGCCGCGTACTCGGCGGCGTTGATCGCGTACTCGTTGATGGTGGGCAGTGAGCTGAAGATGGTGGCAGGGAGCTCGTTGTAGAACTCACTCGACAACGAGGTGGTGCAGATGCAGATCACGCCCCGCTGCGCGAGCTCGCGCGCCAGCGTCGTGGGGATCGGTGCGAGGGCGTTGCCCGCGAACACGGCAAAGGCCTTCCTCTCCGACGCGATCCGCACGGCGTCCGCGGTCATCGCCTCGTCGCTCTCCGAGTCGCCGCTGGCCGCCAGCTCCTCGAACACGACGTCGCGTCCGTAGGTCTGGTAGTGCTGGTTGCTGTACGTGAACAGGGCCTCGAACGCCTTCTTGACCGTCGCAGGATCGTCGTTGAGCCGGGCGCCCGTGAGCGCCTGGCGCGTGCCGGGCTTCTCCTGCCCCAGCCAGCTGATGACCAGGATCTTGTCCTTGGTGACCCCTCGTGCTGTGGCTCCCCCGTTGTCGGTTCCGGTCCACTGCACGCACGGCGGCATGTACCCAGAGATCCCCTTCTGGCGGCCGTTCGCATCGCAGTCGGGGCCCTTGCCGAAGCTCACCGAGGACCCGCCGCTGGGCCCGGCGCTGCCGCCGGGGGCGCTGCCGGCAGCAGGGGCGCTCCCGGTCGTGCCTCCCGTCGTCCCGCCACTTCCGCCGCCGACAGCGACTGCTCCGCCGTCGCCGACCACCGACCCGGCGGTGCCGGCGCCATCGCCGGGCTGACCGGCGTCGCCTTCGATCCCGCCACCTCGACCGGATCCGGCGCTCTCGCCTCGTTGCTGAGATGCGTTGCCCGGCAGCACGGCGATCACCGCCGCGAAGACCACCAGCACCCCGATCGACAGGCCATAGCGGTCGAGAAAAGCCTTGAACGTCACGTGCGTACCCCCCAGGTCGAGGGGAGCGTATACGGTGGTTTGTCCCACTTGCGATCGTTGGTGCCGGGGGACTGGGGGAGCTGGGGGGAATGGATCCGAACGAGACGAGACTGGGCGTGCTCGCGGGCGGAGGCGCGCTGGCCTTCGGCGTGCTGGTGTTCGTCCTGTACCCGGCGCCGCTGTCCATCCTCTTCCTCGGCGCGGTGCTCGGGTCGCTGTCAGCGCTCGTCGGCATGGGGATCGTGCTCGTGTACCGGGCCAACCGGATCGTCAACTTCGCCCAAGGGTCGCTCGGTGCCGTAGCGGCAGTGTTGGCGGCGTCGCTGATCGTCAGCGCCGGATGGAACTTCTGGCTTGCGATCGCAGCCGGTCTGCTGGCGGCCGTCGCGCTGGGCGCTGTCGTCGAGATCGCGTTCGTGCGGCGATTTGCGAAGGCTCCTCGGCTGGTGCTCACGGTGGCCACGATCGGCATCGCCCAGCTCTGCGACGCGTTGTCCCTCTACCTCCCGAAGCTGTTCAACCTCAACAACATCCCTCAGCCGCAGCCGTTCACCTTCACCTTCGAGTGGTACCCCGTCGTGTTCAACGGCGGTCACGTCCTCATCCTGATCACCGTCCCGCTCGTGGTGACGGGCCTCTCGCTGTTCTTTCGTCGATCACGGGTGGGTGCGGCGGTGCGGGCTGCGTCGGAGTCTTCCGACCGTGCCGCCCTCCTCGGCATCCCGGTCAAGCGGATCAACACCCTCGTCTGGGTGATCGCGGCGGGCATGGCAGGGCTGGCCACGATCCTGCGGCTGCCGATCCAGGGTGTGCCGATCGGCGCCGTGCTCGGTCCCGTCCTCCTGTTTCGGGCCCTCGCCGCCGCCGTGATCGGCCGCATGGAGAACCTCACCGTCACTTTCGTGGCGGCCGTTGTCCTCGGGATGGTGCAGCAGGCCGTGTTCTTCGAGACGGGCAAGTCCTATGTGTCCGACGCGGTGCTCCTCGGAGTGATCGTGGTAGCGCTTCTCGTGCAGCGTGGAGGCGGGGTGGAGCGGGCTCGGCTCACGGGTGCGTCGACGTGGACGTCCATCCGAGAGGTGCGGCCGATCCCACGTGAGCTCCGGCGGTTGCCTGAGATCCGGCTGGCGATGGCGGGACTGTCTGTCGTCGTCGTACTGGCGCTGGTGATCGTGCCGCTGGGATGGGATGGCAGTCGTGTGAACCTGTTCAGCGTCGGCGTGATCACGGCCATCATCATGTGCTCGTTGCTGATCGTGAGCGGGTTCGCGGGCCAGATCTCGCTCGGCCACCTCGCCATCGTCGGGTTCAGCGCCGCTGTCGCTGGGTCGATGGCCCAGGACGGCAAGGAGTTCTTCTCGACCGTGCTCGTCGCCGGGGTGGTGGGTGCGGGTGTGGCGATCGTGATCGGTGTTCCCGCCTTGCGGATGTCTGGCCCCTTCTTCGCCGTCACCTCACTCGGCTTCGCGGTCGCCACGGGCTCGTTCTTCCTCAACGCCCAGTACTTCGGCTGGCTCGTGCCAGCTCCCAACGTGCGGATCTTGCGTCCCGTGATCTTCAACAAGTTCGATCTCGAGTCGGAGTACGCCTACTACTACTTCGTGCTGGCTGTGTTCGCTCTCGTGGCGATGGCTGTCTGGCGGATCCGCACGTCGCGGACGGGCCGCATCATCGTTGCCAACCGCGACAACACTCGTGCCGCGCAGGCCTACGGGATCAGCTCGAGACGCGCTCAGCTCACAGCGTTCGCCCTCTCCGGGTTCATCGCCGGTGTCGGCGGCGCGCTGTACGTGTACCACCAGCACCGACTGTCCGACACCCTGCTCCGACCCGAGTCGAGCATGCTGCTCCTGGCGATCGCCATCATCGGTGGCCTTGGCTCGCTCCCCGGAGCGATGCTCGGTGCGGCCTATCTCACCTTCCTCAACTACTCGCCGTTCACAGCTACCAGCCTGGCGCGTCTGTTCGCGTCCGGCGTCGGGGTCCTCCTCATCCTGATGGTGCTCCCCTCAGGCTTGGGTGGGCTGTTCTACGACGCCCGCGACCGCCTCCTTCGCACCGTCGCGCGGGCACGAGGCGTGGTGGTGCCCAGCCTGCTGGCTGACGTGCGCGTGACCGACGAGGACGACGCCACCCTCGAGATGGACCGCCCCTCGCAGGTGTCGCAGCCGAGTGCCGATCCGCTGCTGCTCGTGCAGGGCCTCGAGGTGTCCTACGGCCGCACCCAGGTGCTCTTCGGTGTCGACTTCCACGTGGAGCGAGGCGAGATCGTCGCGCTGCTCGGCACCAACGGCGCCGGCAAGTCCACGCTCCTCTCCGCCATCGCTGGGCTCGCGAGCTCGGGTGCCGGCACGGTGACCTTCGACGGGCAGGACATCACGGGCGATCAGCCCACCCAGACCGTGGCCAAGGGTGTCGTGTTCATGCCAGGCGGTAAGGGCGTGTTCCCCACGCTCACGGTGGCGGAGAACCTGGATCTCGCCGCGTGGCTGTTCAGCGACGAGCCCGACTATGTGCGCGAGGTCACGGGGCAGGTGCTGGACATGTTCCCCATCTTGCGGGAGCGGCACGCCCAGAAGGCCGGCAACCTCTCCGGCGGGGAGCAGCAGATGCTCACGCTGGCCCAGGCCTTCATCCTCCGGCCCCGGCTGCTGATGATCGACGAGCTCAGCCTCGGCTTGGCGCCGGTGATCGTCGAGCAGCTGCTTGGCATCGTGCGCGCCATCCATGCCAACGGCACCACGGTGGTGCTCGTCGAGCAGTCGGTCAACGTCGCCATCACCCTCGCCAATCGGGCCGTGTTCCTCGAGAAGGGGGAGGTGCGCTTCGACGGCCCCACCTCCGAGCTGCTGGAGCGCCCGGAGATCCTCCGCTCCGTCTTCCTGGAGGGCGCGGCATCCAAGTCCTCCGCAGGTGCGGTCGAGCCGGCGCGGAACGGCGCGGCGAAGGTCGTGTACGAGCCGGCCTGCGCCCACTGCGGTCGGGAGCACCCGGTGGCCCTCGACGTTGATGGCCTGGCGGTGAACTTCGGTGGCGTGATGGCGGTGCGCGACGTGAACTTCGACGTCCACGAGGGGCAGATCCTCGGCATCATCGGCCCCAATGGTGCCGGCAAGACCACGGTGCTCGACCTCATCTCCGGGTTCCTCACGCCTACGACCGGGCGGGTCAGGGTGATGGGCACCGATGTCACCGAGCTACCGCCCGATGCGCGGGCCATGGCCGGTCTCGGTCGTTCGTTCCAGGACGCTCGGCTGTTCTCCTCGATGACCGTCCGCCAGACGATCGCCACCGCCCTCGAGCGCCACATCGAGGTCCGCGACCCCCTTGCGGCACTTCTGCTCTCGCCGGCGGTCGCTGCGTCGGAGAAGGTGGTCGACGAGGAGGTCACGAGGCTCATCGACCTCATGCGTCTCGGTGCGTACGCCGACAAGTTCGTCGGCGAGCTGTCAACCGGCACGCGCCGCGTCGTCGACCTCGCGTGCACCCTTGCCCATCGGCCGTCGGTGCTGCTGCTCGACGAGCCCTCCTCGGGGATCGCTCAGCGCGAGACCGAGGCGCTGGGCCCCGTGCTGCTCGACATCCGAGACCAGACGGGTGCTGCCATGGTCATCATCGAGCACGACATGCCGCTCATCTGCGGGATCTCCGACGAGCTGCTCGCGCTGGAGCTCGGAGCCGTGGTCGCACGCGGCGTGCCCGACGACGTGATCCACGACCCACGGGTGATCGAGGGCTACCTCGGCGGCGATCAGGCCGTGATCCAACGCTCGGATGCCGAGCCCACCCGCGGGAGCGACGGCAGCAGCCGGACGAAGGCGCGGCGTCGTACCCCGCTCAAGGCGGGCGCGCGAT
>JBKJSO010000015.1:0-6366 GCA_046595835.1 Acidimicrobiales bacterium
CGCCCTCGACCAGAGCGGGGGCAGCACGCCCAAGGCCCTCAAGCTCTACGGGGTCGAGGAAGATGCGTACGCCAACGAGTCGGAGATGTACGACCGGATCCACGAGATGCGCAGCCGCATCGTCAGCAGCCCGAGCTTCTCCGGCGATCGGGTCCTCGGCGCGATCCTCTTCGAGATGACGATGGACCGGCAGATCGAAGGGCGCGACTCGGCTGACTACCTCTGGTCAGCCAAGGGTGTCGTGCCCTTCTTGAAGGTCGACAAGGGCCTGGCCGACGAAGAGAACGGCGCCCAGGTGATGAAGCCGATGCCAGACCTGCCCGCACTGCTTGAGCGCGCCGTGGCCAAGGGCGTCTTCGGCACGAAGATGCGCTCGGTCATCACGCTGGCCGACCAGGCCGGGGTCGACGCCGTGGTCGACCAGCAGCTCGAGGTGGGCCGACAGATCATCGCAGCGGGGCTCGTGCCGATCATCGAACCCGAGGTCGACATCCACAGCCCGCAGAAGGCCAAGGCCGAGGCACTGCTGAAGGCGGCGCTGCTCACCCAGCTCGACCGTCTCGCGCCCGAGCAGCTCGTGATGCTGAAGCTGACGTTGCCCGAGGCCGATGGGTTCTACAGCGAGCTGGTGGCCCACCCCAACGTGCTGCGCGTGGTCGCGCTTTCCGGCGGCTACACCCGTGACGACGCCAACGAGCGGCTGGCGCGCAACCCGGGTGTCGTGGCCAGCTTCTCCCGGGCCCTCACCGAAGGGCTGAGCGCGACCCAGACCGACGACGAGTTCGACGCCATGCTCGACACGTCGATCAAGAGCATCTACGAGGCATCGATCACCTGATCAGCGGCGCGATCCGGACATCACAGTGAGCGTGCTCGGATCGCGCGCGCGCCGGCGATAAGGTCGATGGGAGAGCTATTCGCCGCAACGGCGCGGCGAACTGGAGGGTGGACTTCGTTGTCCGACACTGTCGAGCGCACCGGCGCTCCGCCCGTTCCCGAACGACTTGCCCGGGTCATCATCCGCTTCGCCGGTGACTCAGGCGACGGGATGCAGCTCACGGGGGACCGCTTCACCAGTGCGAGTGCGGTGTTCGGCAACGACCTCGCCACCCTGCCCGACTTCCCCGCCGAGATCCGGGCCCCCGCTGGCACGCTGGCGGGGGTCTCCGCCTTCCAGGTGCACATCTCCGACCACGCGATCACCACCCCCGGTGACGCACCAAACGTGCTCGTGGCCATGAACCCGGCCGCCTTGCGCAACGAGCTCCAGCGCCTGGAGCCTGGCGGCACGGTGATCGTGAACGAGGATGCCTTCGAGGAGCGCAACCTCCACAAGGCGGGCTACACCGAGAATCCGCTCACCGATGGCAGCCTCGACGGCTACACCGTGTTCGAGGTGCCGATGACGAGCCTCACCCAGCGAGCCGTCGAGCCGCTCGGGGTGAAGCCCCGCGACGCCGAGCGGTCGAAGAACTTCTTCGCCCTCGGCCTGGTGTCGTGGATGTACACGCGCCCGGTGACGGACACGGTCTCCTGGATCGAGGAGCGCTTCAGCGCGAAGCCCGAGGTGCGTGACGCCAACCTCGCTGCCTTCAAGGCGGGGCATGCGTTCGGGGAGACGGCCGAGCTCTTCGACCACGCCTACGTGGTGGATCCGGCCAAGCAGGAGCCCGGCACCTATACGAACATCAACGGCAACACGGCGCTGGCTTGGGGCCTCGTTGCGGCCAGCCAGCTTGCCCACATGCCGCTGTTCCTCGGGTCGTATCCGATCACCCCCGCCTCCGACATCCTCCACGAGCTGTCGAAGCACAAGAGCTACGGCGTGCGCACCCTGCAGGCGGAGGACGAGATCGCCGGCATCGGCGCCGCGATCGGCGCCGCCTACGGCGGGCACCTCGCGGTCACCACCACGAGCGGTCCGGGCATGGCCCTCAAAGCCGAGGCGATGGGGCTGGCCGTGAGCCTCGAGCTGCCGCTGCTGATCATCGACATCCAGCGCGGCGGTCCGAGCACCGGCCTGCCCACCAAGACCGAAGCGGCCGACCTGCTCATGGCGTACTACGGGCGTCACGGCGAGTCGCCGCTGCCGATCCTCGCCGCCCACAGCCCAAGCGACTGCTTCATGGTGGCCATCGAGGCAGCCCGCATCGCTCTGAAGTACCGCACGCCGGTGATCTTCCTCTCCGATGGCTACCTCGCCAACGGCACCGAGCCGTGGAAGCTCCCGGACGTCGCCGACCTGCCGGACATCTCCACCACCTTCGCCACCGAGCCCAACCACACCACTGACGCGGGTGAGGCGGTGTTCTGGCCCTACCTGCGCGACCCCGACACCCTGGCTCGGGCCTGGGCCCTGCCCGGCACCCCCGGCCTGATGCACCGCATCGGGGGCCTGGAGAAGGAAGACGGCTCGGGCAACGTCAGCTACGACTCCGACAACCACGAGCGGATGGTGCACCTCCGCGCGGCCAAGGTGGCGGGGATCGCGGCAGACATCCCGGAGGTGGTGGTCGACGGCGACGTCGACGACGCCGAGATCCTCGTTCTCGGCTGGGGATCCACCTGGGGCGCCATCGACGGCGCCATGGGCCGGGTCCGTGCCCGGGGGCGCAAGGTGGCGCGGGCACATCTCACCCATCTCAACCCGTTCCCCACCAACCTCGGCGAGGTGCTCCGGCGCTACCCGAAGGTGCTGGTGCCCGAGATGAACCTCGGCCAGCTGTCCCGGCTGCTGCGAGCCGAGTTCCTCGTCGACGTGCGATCCGTCACCAAGATCCGCGGCGTGCCCTTCACGGCCGGCGAGCTCGAGCAGTCCATCCTCGATGCCCTCGGAGGCCTCCTGTGACCGACGTCGCGATCCCCACCACGAAGCGCAAGGACTGGTCGAGCGACCAGGAGGTGCGCTGGTGCCCCGGGTGTGGCGACTACTCGATCCTTGCCGCCGTGCAGCTCCTCATGCCCGACCTCGGGGTGCGGCGTGAGGACACCGTCTTTGTGTCCGGGATCGGCTGTGCCGCCCGCTTCCCGTACTACATGAACACCTACGGGATGCACTCGATCCACGGTCGGGCGCCGGCCATCGCCACGGGTCTGGCCGTGGCGCGGCCCGACCTCCACGTGTGGGTGGTCACCGGCGACGGCGACTCGCTGTCGATCGGCGGCAACCACCTCATCCACGCGCTGCGCCGCAACGTCAACATCACGATCCTGATGTTCAACAACCAGATCTACGGCCTCACGAAGGGCCAGTACTCGCCCACCAGCGAGGTGGGCAAGGTCACCAAGTCCACGCCCTTCGGCAGCCTCGACCACCCGTTCAACCCGCTCTCGGTGGCCATCGGCGCGGAGGCCAGCTTCGTGGCCCGTACCCACGACATGGACCGGGCCCACATGCTCGAGACGTTCAAGCGGGCCCACGAGCACAACGGGGCCGCCTTCGTCGAGGTGTTCCAGAACTGCAACGTGTTCAACGACGCCGCGTTCGAGGGCGTCACCGCCAAGTCCGTCCGCGACGACATGCTCATCCCGTTGCACCACGGCGAGCCGATCCGCTTCGGTGCGCAGGGCCAGCACGGCGTGGTGCTCGACGCGCAGCATGGCGCGCGGATCGTCGAGGTGGCAGAGGTAGGCGAGGATGCGCTCCTCGTCCACGACGAGGCCCGCACGGACCCGGGTGTCGCCTTCATGCTCTCCCGCTTGGCGCGAGGCCCGTACGAGCCCACGCCCATCGGCGTGTTCCGGGCCGTCGAGCGCCTCGAGTACGGCGCCGAGGTGGAGCGTCAGATCGACGACGCGATCGAGCGCAAGGGCGCTGGCACGCTCGAGGCCCTGCTGCGCTCAGGTTCCACCTGGGACGTGGGCGCCTCCGACTGAGGCTGCTCAGCTCGGCGCTGGTGGGTCTGGAATACTCCCGCCCTATGTCCGCCGGGCGCGTCACGACTGCCGTCATCGTCGGCGGCGGCCACAGCGGCCTGGCCATGAGCAAGCAGCTCTCAGATCGGGGCATCGACCACGTAGTGCTCGAGCAGGGTGAGGTCGCCGGCTCGTGGCTGCACCAGCGTTGGGACTCCTTCACCCTGCTCACCCCGAGCTGGCAGACCTCGCTCCCGGGGATGACCTATGACGGCGACGACGGCGACGGCTTCATGAACGGCACAGAGATCGCCCGGTTCATCAAGGAGTACGCCGATGCGGTCCGTGCGCCGGTCCACGTGTCGACGACGGTCACGGCAGTGCGCTCGGCAGGCGATGGCCGCTACGTGGTGGAATCGGATCAGGGGAGCTGGCGGTGTCGTGGCGTGGTGCTGGCATCGGGTGCGTGCTCGCAGCCCGGCTTGCCTGACTTCGCCGCCGCGGTTCCTGAGAGCGTCGAGCACATCAATCCGCTCGAGTACCGGAACCCCGGTCAGCTCGCGGAGGGCGGTGTGCTGGTGGTGGGCGCCGCAGCCACGGGGATCCAGCTGGCCGACGAGCTCCAGGCATCAGGCCGAGAGGTGACGCTGGCCGTGGGGGAGCACGTCCGCATGCCGCGCACGTACCGTGGGCGCGACATCCAGCACTGGATGGATGCCATCGGGCGACTCGACGAGCGTTACGACGAGGTGGAGGAGATCCTGCGGGCCCGCAGCGTGGCATCACCCCAGCTGATCGGCACCCCGGAGCGCCGAACGCTCGACCTCAACCGCCTGACCGACTCGGGGGTGCAGCTCCGGGGCCGACTGGGTGGGATTCGGGATGGTGTGGCCATGTTCTCTGGTGGGTTGCGCAACCACTGCACCCTCGCCGACCAGAAGCTCGAGCGGCTCCTGGACGACATCGACGAGTGGATCACAGCGCACTCGCTCGACGATGACGTCGGCCCGTCGGAGCGCTTCGATGCCACCCGCCTCGAGGCGGGCGCCCCACTGACCCTTGACCTCGACAAGGGAGCGATCCGCAGCGTCGTGTGGGCCACCGGCTTTCGCCCCGACCTCCGCTGGGTGGACCTACCCGTCTTCGACCCCGCGGGACGGCTGCAGCACGACGGAGGCGTGGTGGCGGCCCCCGGCGTCTACTTTCTCGGCGGTTCGTTCCTGCGACGTCGGAAGTCCAGCTTCATCCACGGCGCCGCCGACGACACGACCGAGCTGGCCGACCACCTCGTGGGCCACCTCGCAGGCCTGTGCTGATCCGCACTCTTCAGCGCTTGGTGCCGAGGTAGCCGAACACCTGAACCAGGCCGCGTAGGGGGAGACCATCGCGCACGTGCGATCGGGCCAGCTCGGTCGCCTGCTCGACGAACGCCACCTCGCCTATGCTCTGGATGGCCTCGTAGGCGGGACCGGTCGCGGCCAGGGTCCGCGCGTACACCTCGGGATCAGCGAACTCCCACGCGAAGGGCACCTCGAAGCGCTCGTCCACCTCGAAGCCCCGCTCGGCCAGGAACGCCTCGCCGGCCCCCGGGCGCCCCAGGGCCACCATGTCAGCTTGGTGCCGGACCTTGTCCTCGGTCGCCCAGGAGAAGGGCGCCAGGGCCCATGCGCCCGGAGACTTGCCCACGTTGCCCCACACGGTGATGGCCAGCCGGCCACCTGGGACGAGCACGCGGTAGGCCTCGTCGACCGCGGCAGGGGTGGTGCCCCAGATGCCTCGGAAGCTGGTCGCGATGTCGAAGGACGCATCCGCCCAGGGGAGCGCCGCCATGTCGCCAACGCGAATGTCGCAGTCGGGGTTGCGATCCTGCGCCACGGCCACCAAGCGCTGAGATGCGTCGATCCCCGAGCACTGCGCGCCCTGAGCGCGCGCCAGCTCCATGGCCAAGCCAGAGCCACAGGCCAGATCGAGGAGTCGATGTCCCTCCGTGACCCGGAGTCGGTGGTGCACGGCCACGTACTCACGGCAGTTCGCCGGTTCGCTCAGCGTGGCGAACTCCGCGGCGCGGCGTCCCCATCCCTCGTCGACCATCTCCCACGACATGTTGGGTCCTCCGTTTGCTGTCGTGGGCCACGATAAGCCAGGGGCCAGATGGCACTGCGGCCATCCAGCGACGCGGGCGTCGTGAGCGGTTGGTACCGTTTGCCCTCCGGCGGCAGAGCAAAGGTGGTCGATCACGATGACAGAGGCAGCGGCAGGCGAGGTCAACGGGGTGCCCTGCGACAAGATGTTCGGGGCGATCGCCCGGTTCAGGGATGACAACTCCCTCGCCGCGTTCCGGTTCTCGGCGACCAACGAGTGGCTAGAGGGAACGGCGAGCGAGTCCACCATCCACGAGTGGTACGGCGTTGGCGGCGACCACGAGCACGTGGCCAAGTTCTCCTACAAGGCGGATCACCCGACGCTGGGCCATGGCCACGGGCCGACGCCGCAGGAGTTCGTGCTCCACGC
>JBKJSO010000094.1:0-14726 GCA_046595835.1 Acidimicrobiales bacterium
GACGGCGCCCACATCCGCACGCTCCTGCTCACGTTCTTCTTCCGGCAGATGCGCCCCCTCGTGGAGCACGGCCACATCTACATCTGTCAGCCGCCGCTGTTCTCCACCGAGGTGGGCAAGAACAAGATCTACCTCAAGGACGAGCACGCCCGGCAGGTGTTCCTCACCGACAACCCCAACCACAAGAAGGACTTCGGGCGCCTCAAGGGCCTCGGTGAGATGGACGCCGAGGAGCTGCGAGTCACCACCATGGAAGACGGCCTGCGCACGCTGCTGCAGGTCACCGTCGAGCAGGCCGCGCTGGCCGACGAGGTCGTGTCCACGCTGATGGGCGACATCGTCGAGGTGCGCAAGCAGTTCATCATCACCAACGCCAAGGACGTGAGGTTCCTCGACATCTGATGGCCGACCAGACCCCCCCCACCGGCTCCGACAACGGCAACGGCAACGGCGACGACGAGGGCGGCGGCGTGCGCGCCGACGTCGAACCCATCGAGATCCAGGAGGAGATGGAGCGCTCCTTCCTCGACTACGCGATGTCCGTCATCATGACGCGGGCCCTGCCCGACGCCCGCGACGGTCTCAAGCCCGTGCACCGCCGGATCCTCTACGGCATGGACCAGCTCGGGGCCCGCCCCGACCGCTCGCACATGAAGTGCGCGCGCGTCACCGGCGAGGTGATGGGCAAGTACCACCCGCACGGCGACAGCTCGATCTACGACGCCCTCGTCCGCATGGCACAGGACTTCTCGATCCGCCATCCGCTGGTCGACGGGCACGGCAACTTTGGTAGCCCAGACTTTGGCGCGGCTGCCTCGAGATACACGGAGTGCCGGTTGGCGCCGATCGCAATGCGGCTGCTCGACGGCATTGCCGAGGACACGGTGGACTTCGCCGACAACTACTCCGGCGATGAGGTCGAGCCGGTCGTCCTGCCGTCGCGCTTCCCGAACCTGCTGGTCAACGGCAGCCAGGGCATCGCTGTGGGGATGGCCACCAACATCCCGCCGCACAACCTCGCCGAGATCATCGACGCCACCGTGCACCTCATCGACAACCCCGAGGCCGCGCCCGACGACCTCATGGTGTTCGTGAAGGGCCCCGACTTCCCCACGGGCGGGCTCATCATGGGGCGCCAGGGGATCATCGACGCCTACCGCACCGGCAAGGGCTCCATCCGGATCCGGGCCGTCGCCGAGATCGAGGAGGGCGCGCGGGCTGATCAGATCGTCGTCACCGAGATGCCCTACCAGACGTCGATCTCCGTCACCGCGGCGCGCATCGCCGAGCTCGTGCAGACGCGTGCGATCGAGGGAATCAGCGACGTCAACGACGAGTCGGCCAAGGGCAAGACGCGCCTCGTCATCAAGCTGAAGAAGGACGCCGCCGGGCTCGTCATCCTCAACAACCTCTACAAGCACACGCCGCTGCAGACGAACTTCGCGGTGAACACCGTGGCGCTCGTCGACGGTGTGCCCCGCACGCTCAACCTCGTGCAAGCGCTGCAGGCGTACATCGACCACCAGGTCGACGTGATCCGCCGGCGATCTGCCTTCCGGCTGCGGGAGGCCGAGCGCAAGGCCCACATCAACGAGGGCCTGCTCAAGGCGATCAACGTGATCGACGAGGTGATCGCCACGATCCGCGCCTCCGACGACCGCGCCGATGCGCGCGATCGCCTCATGGCGGCGCCCTTCGAGTTCTCCGAGGTACAGGCCAACCACATCCTCGAGATGCCCCTCGGTCGCCTCACCCGCCTGGCCCGGATCGATCTCGAGACGCTCATCGCCGAGCTTCAGGCCGAGATCGCCGAGCTCAACCTGATCCTCGCCGATGAAGCCAGGCTGCGGGCCGTCATCAAGGACGAGCTGGCGGAGATCAAGGAGCGCTTCGGGGAGGCGCGCCGATCGAAGATCACCCTCGACGCGGGCGACATGAACATCGAGGACCTCATCGACGATGAGGAGCTGATCGTCACCCTCAGCCACAAGGGCTACATCAAGACGGTCGCTGCGGATGCCTTCCGCTCGCAGGGCCGAGGTGGGCGCGGCGTGGCCGGCGCCAAGTTGCGCGACGAGGACTACGTCAGCCACATCCTCACCACGACAGCGCACGCGTACCTGCTGTTCTTCTCGAACCTCGGGCGGGTCTACCGCCTCAAGGCGCACGAGATCCCCAAGAAGGAGCGTCAAGCGCGCGGCACGGCGATGCCCAACCTGCTGCAGCTGCAGCCGGGGGAGCACATCCAGACGATCATCGACACGCGCGACTACGAGACGAACCGGTTCCTCTTCTTCACCACCAAGAAGGGTCAGGTGAAGAAGACCAAGTTCAACGAGTACGACTCGTCGCTGCGCACCGGCATCATCGCCATCAACCTGCGCAACGGCGACGAGCTGGTGAAGGTGATCCCCACCAACGGCGGGGATGACATCCTCATGCTCTCGAAGCTCGGGCAGGCGATCCGCTTCAGCGAGGACGACGTGCGGTTCATGGGCCGGGCCGCGGCGGGGGTTCGGGGCATGAAGCTCCGCGCCAACGACGAGGTGGTGAGCCTCGACACCTGCCGCGACGAGGTCGCCATGCTCATCGTCACCGACGCCGGGTACGGCAAGCGCACCCAGCTCGAGCACTTCAACCGCCAGGGTCGCGGCGGTCAGGGCGTGCGGGGCATCAAGCTCACCGCCAAGAAGGGCTTCGTGGTGGCCGCGTTCATGGCGGGCCTCGACGACGAGATCTTCGTGATCAACTCGGGCGGCACGCTCATCCGGATGCCGGTGCGGGAGATCTCGTCGCAAGGGCGTGACGCCACCGGGGTGCGGGTGATGAACGTGGGTGACGGCGAGACGGTGGCGTCCGTGGCTCCCGTGCTCTCCGCCGACGACGACACCGCCTGATCCCAGCCAACCAGCTCACCATCGACCGGCATGCTGCGGCGCTCTAGCCTCGGCACGCCTTCCCCCGTTCGACACCGCCGTCTGGCGCGGCTGCGATCGGGGGGTGCCATGCAATGGGCTCGGTGGGTCAGGCCGATCGCAGGCCGTGCGCGGGCGCCCCGCGGTGGGCCCGCCGAGGCGGAGCGGACCACCACCGACGCCGGGCAGGCGGCCGCGCTCGTCCTCGGCGTGGTGGCGTTAGCCGTGGTGGTGCTCCTCGCGCTCGTGCCGCTCGCTCGGGGTGCCGCGCAGCGCGCCCAGGCCCGAACTGCGGCCGATGCAGCCGCGCTGGCGGGCGCGGCCGAGGGAGAAGCCTCCGCCCGTGAGGTGGCTGCTGCGAACGGGGCCCGGCTCGTGAGCTGGCGGGCGGCGGGCGTGGAGGTGTGGGTAGTGGTCACCGTCGGCGACGCCCGTGCGGTCGCCAAAGCTCGGCGCGATGGACGCGACATGCCGGGCGGTGGCCCGTGAGCGCACGTGGCGGTGCCCTACACTCGATCGGTGCCCGACGATTCGCCGACCTCCGACGCCGGCGATTCCGGACCGCCGAAGCCGTCCGTCCCCACCTTCCGCGGTGGCGTGGAACGGGTCGACGAGACCACGGCAGGCGTGCCTGTCACCCCCGCTGCTGCGCCGGTTCTGCCGGTCCGACCCGATCATGCGGGTCCGCCTGGAGAGGGCGCCGTGAGCGCTCCGCCGGCCTCGCCCGCTGCTGGCGGCGAGCCCGCGTCGCCTGCCACCCCCGCGGCCCCGTCCCCGCGGCCCACGGTCAGTCCAGACCCACGCCCGGCGGACCCGGATGCGCGGCCCGTGACCGGTCCGGACCCACGCCCGGCGGACCCGGATGCGCGGCCCGTGACCGGTCCGGACCCACGCCCGGCGGGTCCGAGTGCCTCGCCCGTGCCGGTCCCGGCGGTCTCCGCGCCGAGCGCCGTCGGCTCCGAGCAGGGCGGACTCGACGCGGCCGTCCCCGGGGGAGCGGTGCCGGCGGGGGTAGCCGCGATGCCGGCCCACACGGGCGAGCGCCCCCGGAAGGTGCGGGCGCGCAAGGTGCGCCGGATCGTGCGACACATCGAGCCGTGGTCGGTGCTCAAGATCTCGGTGCTCTTCTACTCGGCCCTGTTCCTCATCATCTGTGTGGCCTCAGCGCTGCTCTGGGGGGCGGCCCGGGCAGCGGGCACGGTCGACAACGTTGAGAGCTTCATCACGTCGGTCGGCGGGTTCGGCAACTGCGAGCCGATCGACGGGGCCGCTCCGCTGACGACCACCACCTCGCCGTCCCCGCTCGCCACCGCCCCCGTCGACCAGATCAATCCGACAGGTGCCGGCACCTCTGTGCCCGACCCGGCAGCACCCGCGGCGACGACTCCGGGTTCCAAGAAGGATTGCCGTGCCGGCGAGCGCCTCGTCGGTGAGTTCAAGTTCGACGACGTTCGGATCTTCGAGGCGTTCGCCTTGGGCGGGATCGTGCTCGTGCTGGCGGGATCGGCGGCCAACGTGGTGATGGTGCTGCTCTTCAACTTGATGAGCGATCTCACTGGCGGCGTGCGCGTCACCGTCCTCGAGGAGGACTCGCCCACCCGTCAGCGTGGGTCATCCGGCTCGCCCACCGGCCGGCCCCGCGACTAACTTCGGCTCCTTGCCCCGGGGCTATAGCTCAGTCGGTTAGAGCGCATCCCTGATAAGGATGAGGTCGGAAGTTCGATTCTTCCTAGCCCCACCACCCGCCAGGCGCCGAGCACCCAGGAGACGCTGAAGATGGCCTTGTTGCGCCGAGCTCTGCTTGCCCTCGGGCTCGCCGGGATGGTCGCCGCCGTGCTCAGGCTCCGAGGCACGGGCGGCACACCCCCGAAAGACGGCGGCTGGCGCGAGCTCTCCGGCCCCGACCTTCGCTAGTGGTGTCGTGACGAAGATCCTGCTCCTGGGAGCGGGCGCGGTGGGCGCCAGGGCAGCGCGCCAGCTCGTGGAGGCTCACGACGTGGACGAAGTCGTCATCGTCGACCCGAGCGCCGCCCGCCGAGCGGCGGTGGTGCAGAGCACGGGCCCGAAGGCCACCGACGGGGGAGCCGTCGTCGACGAAGAGGTGGACGCCGTGCTCCTCGCCGGCCCCAACGGCACCCACGTGGAGGCAGCCGCCCACCACGTGGCCCTCGGTCGTCCAGTCGTGTCGTGCGCCGACGGCATCGACGACGTGCAGGGCCTGCTCGCCCTCGGTCCGGAGGCCGAGGAGTGCGACGTGGCGGTGGTGGTCGGCGCCGGGTTCTCGCCCGGCTACACCTGCCTGCTCGCCCGCCACGCCGCCACCGAGTTCGAGACCGTGGACGAGATCCACGTGGCCCGCAGCGGCACCGGGGGTCCCGCTTGCGCTCAGGCGCACCACGCCGCCCTCACGGGTACCGCCGTCGACTGGCGCGACGGGAGCTGGCAGCGTCGGACGGCGGGCTCGGGGCGCGAGCTGTGCTGGTTCCCGGATCCGATCGGCGCGGAGGACTGCTATCGCGCCGAGCTTGCTGACGTGTTCCTCCTGGTGCCGGCCTTCGTCGACGTCGGGCGCGTCACAGCCCGGCTCTCCGCCACGCGACGCGACCGGGTCACCGCGCATCTCCCGATGCTGCGCAAGCCTCACCCGGAGGGGCTCGTCGGCGCCGTGCGCGTCGAGGTTCGGGGCAAGCGCGCCGGCATCCAGGATGTACGCGTGCTCGGTGCCCTCGATCGCCCCGCGGTGGCTGCGGGGGCCGTGGCCGCGCTGGCGGTGCGGTGGGCGCTCGACGGCCGGATCTCCGTGGGCGCGGCCGGGCTGGCCGCCATCGACGATCCCGTGCCCTTCCTCACCGAGCTCGCGCTCGTGGGCATCAAGGCGGCCGCCTTCGAGGGTGGCCGCTGAGTCGACCGCGGCCACGGTGCAGTCACTTGACCGAGCGGTCTAGTTTGGGCGCATGCAGCCACAGCGCAGCCTCGCCCTCGCCGACATCGACCTATCCGACGTCGAGTTCTGGACGCGCCCGCTGGCGGAGCGAGAGGGCGCCTTCCTCACCCTTCGCGAGGACGACCCGATGCGATTCTTCAAGGAGCCCATCGTGTCGGAGATGTTCCCGCCGGGGCCTGGCTACTACGCCCTGACCCGTCACGCCGACGTGGTGGAGGCGAGCAAGCACCCGGGCCTATTCTGCTCCGGCCAGGGCACCAACATCCCCGACATGCCGCCCGAGTTCCTCGAGTTCCTCGGATCGATCATCAACATGGACGACCCCCGCCACGCTCGGCTGCGCCGCATCGTGTCGCGCGGGTTCACCCCGCGGCAGCTCGACGCCATGAAGGGCGACGTGGAAGCGACCGCGAAGGGGATCCTCGACGACGTGATCGAGCGCGGTGAGGGCGACTTCGTCACCGACATAGCGGCGGTCCTCCCGCTGCGGATCATCGTCGACCTCATGGGCATCCCCCGCAGCCATGAACGGTTCATCTTCGACCGCACCAACGTGATCCTCGGGCTCGGTGACGCCGAGTACGTGCCCGACCAGACCGAGTCCGGCATCATGGCGGCCCTCCTTCAGGCCGCGCAGGACCTCAGCCTGCTCATCACCGAGCTCGGCGAGGCCAGGCTCAAGAACCCCACCGACGACCTCACCACCGCCCTCGTCACTGCGGAGGTCGACGGCGAGACCCTCACCCCGGCCGAGCTGGCGTCGTTCTTCCTGCTCCTCGTGGTGGCCGGCAACGAGACCACCCGCAACGCCATCGCCCATGGCCTCGTCGCCCTCACCGACCACCCCGAGCAGCGCGATCGCTGGTGGGGCGATTTCGAGGGGCTGGCCCCCACAGCCGTCGAGGAGATCGTCCGCTGGGCCACCCCGGTGATCCACTTCCGTCGCACCGCCACCGAGGACGGCGTGCGCATCGGCGACAAGGTGTTCTCCAAGGGCGACAAGGTCGTGCTCTGGTACGCCTCAGCCAACCGTGATGCGGCCGTGTTCGACGACCCCTATGGCTTCGACATCGGCCGCACGCCCAACGACCACCTCGGCTTCGGCGGTCCCGGTCCGCACTTCTGCCTCGGCGCCCACCTGGCCCGCCGCGAGATCACCGTGATGTTCCGCGAGCTGGCCCAGCGCGTGCCCGACATCCGCGCCGTGAGCGAACCGGATCGCCTCCAGTCGAACTTCATCAACGGCATCAAGCACCTGCGCGCCGAGTGGACGCCGGCTCACGCCAGCTCCTAGAGCGAACTCGGGCGGTTTTGTGGGCGAGGAGCCCACAAGATCGCCCGAGAACGGGATCTTGGGGTCAGAAGGTGACGGCCTGGCGCCAGAGCTCGAGCAGGGTGGTGTCGCCGAAGACCTCGAAGCGATCGTCGAGCTGAGCGCGGTTCCAGACCCACAGCAGCAGGTCGCCGGCGCAGCCGCGAAGAGCGACGTCGCCCTTCGCGTGACCGTGCTCGAAGGTGATGCCGTCGGGGGCGACCTGGATGAGCCACTCGCCGTCGGCATCGGTGGCGTGGAGGTGGAGTGAGCCACGGCGTCCGTCGAAGCGGTCAGCCGGGATGCGCGGTGCGAATAGCTCGAGCATCTCGTCGACGCCGTCGACACCCAGAGCGGGGTCGATCGGCGCGGGGTCAGCGTCGCGACGGTGGATGACGAGCTCCTGGGTCATCCGGCGCGGGAAGAAGGTGCCGGGTTGGGGTCCGGCCCACGTGGGCCAGGTGGCGGCGAGGTCCATCGTGGTCAGCAGCGCGATGAGCCGGTCCGCGCCCGTCGCATACTCGGCCGTGAGGTCGGCACCTTCGGGTGCGGACACCTCGTTGATCCGGATCCGCTCCCCGGGACCGCAGACGAGCTGTCCCCCCGCCCATCGATGGATGCGCCCGACGTGCGAAAGCAGGGCGGTGCGGTCCCACCCGGGGCAGGACGGCACCGGTGCCGTGGGGTCCGCGAGGCAGGCGGCGAGCAGCGCGTCGCTGTCGGCGCGAAGGTGCGCGAGCTGGGTGGCGAGGTCCATGCCGTCGAGCCTGCCACGCCTGCGGGATGATGGCGGACGTGATCGTCGACTGCGCGGTGTACACGAACGGGGAGCGGCGCCCCGGACGTCTCGATTTGATGGACGCGCTCGAAGCGGCCTCCGAGCCCGACTCGTTCGTGTGGGTTGGGCTGCACGAACCCGACCCCGAGGAGTTCGAGGCGGTCCGTGCGGAGCTGGGTCTGCACGAGCTGGCGGTGGAGGACGCAGTGAACGCCCACCAGCGACCGAAGCTCGAGGTGTTCGACCAGGATCTGTTCGTGGTGCTCAAGACCGCTCGCTATGACGACGTGGCCGAGACGGTGGAGTTCGCCGAGCTCCAGCTCTTCATCGGAGCGAACTACGTGGTGAGCGTCCGCCACGGCCAGGCCAGTGCCCTCGCAGAGGTGCGGGCCACCATCGAACGTGACATGGAGCGCATCCGCTGCGGGCCCATGGCGGTCCTCCACGCAGTGATCGACCGGGTGGTCGACGACTACATGCCGGTGATCGACGGGCTCGACAACGACATGGCCGAGATCGAGGCGGCGGTGTTCGATGAACAACGGCCCCGCGGCTACGACCCCAGCCAGCGGATCTTCAAGCTGAAGCGCGAGGTCCTCAACGTCATCCGCAACACCGAGCCCTTCCTCGAGCCTCTGAGCCGGCTCGCCGCGGGCGAGCTCCCCCAGGCGCACCCGGAGCTGCACAGCTACTTCCGCAACGTGGAGGATCACCTCACTCGGGTGGTGAGCGCCATCCACCACGCCCGCGATCTGCTCTCCGACGCCCTCGACGCCAACCTGGCGCAGGTCACCACCCGCCAGAACGACGACATGCGCACCATCTCGGCGTGGGTCGCCATCGGCGGCATCCCCACGGTGATCGGCGCCATCTACGGCATGAACTTCGACCACATGCCCGAGCTGCGATGGCGCTACGGCTACCTGGTGGTGATCGCTGTGATGGCTCTGGTCTGCTTCGCGCTCTACCGGCGCTTCAAGCGGATCGGCTGGCTCTAGGGCCCTGTCGCCGGGATGGCGGTGTGGGGATCGGCGAGTCGTCGAGGGCCGACGAGACTCGGCGCGTCTCCTCTGCGACCGACCACTCGAAATGCGACTGGCGGCCGCGTCCGGTGGCGAGGATGCGCGCGGTGAGGTCGGGGATGGGCTCGGCCACCCGGAGCCGCACGAGGCGCTGCACGCTGGTCAGTCCGTCGATCCACGCCCGACACCCACGGCAGCCCTGCAGGTGAGCGTCCACGGCGGCGCCCGCCAGGCCCGGGTCTTCGCCGTCGAGCTGGGCTGAGAGGGCTTCCCGGATCTGGTCGCACCCCATGCTGGGATGGTCGCCCGACCCCCGCCGCTGGTTCCCGACGCGTCAGACTCGGGCCATGGACGACCTGACCGCGCTGGCGCTCGCCGCCTCCGACGGGGACGTGCTCGCCACCGCGGAGCTCGTCCGTCGAACCCAGGCCGAGGTGTGGCGCGTGTGCGCGCGCCTCGGCGATCGACCGGCTGCCGACGACCTCACCCAAGAGGTGTACCTGCGGGCCCTGCCGGCCCTCGCGCGATTCCGTGGTGACGCATCGGTGCGCACCTGGTTGCTGCAGATCGCGCGCCACGTCTGCGCCGATCATGTGCGTCGGTCGACTCGCCAACGAGCCCTGGCCATCCGGCTCGCCCAGCGAGCCGATCGCTCTGACGCTGTTGCGGCTCCGCGCACCGGCGAGGTCGAGCTCGATGACGCCATCGCGTCACTGGGTGCTGACCGTCGCACCGCGTTCGTGCTCACCCAGGTGGCGGGCCTGTCCTACGCCGAGGCGGCCGAGGTGTGCTCGGTGCCGATCGGCACGATCCGCTCGAGGGTCGCCCGCGCCCGTGGCGACCTGCTCGCCAGCCTCACGGTCGAAGACGAGGTTGCCGCCGGCTGATCACCGCCGCGGTGTGGTCAGCCCGCCAGGAGCGCGAGCAGCTCTGCGTGGATGCGACCGTTGCTGCCGACCCCACTAGCCGCCTCGATGGTCTCGACGCCGGCGAGGTCGGTGAAGCGACCCCCGGCCTCGGTGAGCAGCACGGGCATGGGCCCGATGTCGTAGGGCGCCACGACGGGGTCGACCATCGCGGCCGCCCGACCCGTGGCGACCATGGCGTAGCCGTAGCCGTCGCCCCAGGTGCGCAGGATGGCGCCCGCCGCGTGGAGCGCGTCGACGCGACCCGACGGCCAGTGACCGAAGGAGCTCGACATGATGTAGGCCCCGTCGATGGTGTCGTGGTCGCTCACGCGTGCGGGGCCCTGCTCGGACCAGCAGCCGAGGCCACGTCCCGCCCACACCGTCTCGCCGAGCGCCGGCAGGTTCACGACGCCGAGGGCGATGCCGTGTTCGTCCTCGAGGGCGAGGAGGTTGGAGTACAGGGGGACGCCGCAGGTGAAGGCCTTGGTGCCATCGATGGGATCGATGATCCAGCGCCGCCCGGTGGTGCCGGCGGTGGGGGGCTCCTCCTCGCCGAGAACGCCGTCGCCGGGGAAGGCATCGGCCAAGCGTTCCCGCAGGAACCGCTCGGCGTCGCGGTCGGCGGCCGTCACCGGCGTGCCGTCGTGCTTGCGGTGCACCTCGAGGTCGGCGGCGCGGAACCAGCGCAGGGTGCGATCGCCCGCCTCGCGCAGGAGGGCGAGGGCGGTGTCGAGGGTGGCCTGGTCGATCGGCGGGGCGCTCACGAGTCGAGTCTCGCGTGCCGGGGCTGCGGTCAGCGTGCGCTCAGCCGGAGCGGCGTCGGCGGACGCGGTCGATCAGCACCGGCACTCCCCACACCCACGCCACGAGCCAGATCGGCCCCACGATCCAGTTGAGGATGAACTTGTGGAAGACCGCCACCGCGACGTAGCTGAGGCCCGCCAGGAGGTAGAGCACGAGCTCGAAGCGACCCGTGTACCACGACGGGTCGCCGGGGCGACCAGTGGGCTCCGAGAGCCTCGGGTTGGCCCGGGGTTCGGGCGAGGTGGTCACGGCGAGCGACGCTATCCGGGCCGGCCGCCGCTGAGTCGGCGAGCGTCAACGGGCCAGTCGGTGACGATGCCGTCGAGGGGAAGGTGGGCCTTGGCCCGCTGTGTGGCTTCGTCCTGGAACCAGCAGTGCACCCGCAGCCCGAGGCCGTGAGCTCGATCGAGGAGGGCCTCGTCGATGCTGTCCTGGTGGGCGGAGATGGCGGTGGCCCCGCAGGCTGTGGCGTCGGCGAGGAACTGGTCGATGGCCTCGGGGGTGAGCGCATCTCGAAGGAGCGCCACCTCGGCAGCGTCGTCGCCGGCGTGCTCCGCGTACCAGCGCACTGCCGTCTGGCTCTGGGCCCAGAGCAGCGCGCGGCCCAGCCGTCCCTGGTTGCGCAGCTCGCTCACGATGGCCTCCGCGGCCTGCGGGGCCTTCGTGTCGATGGCCATCCCGAGCCCGTCGGGAAGGGCAGCCACCGCCTCGGCGAAGGTCGGCACATGCTCGCCGCCACCGCGCAGGCGGGCGCGACGCAGCCCGCGCGACGTGGCCCACGACACCGGCCAGGGACGTCCGGTGGTGCGCAGGAGGAGGGCGTCGTGGAGCATCACCGGCACGCCATCGCGGGTGAGTCGCACGTCAATCTCCACGTAGTCGGCCCCCAGCTCCGCAGAGCGCCGGATGCCGGCCAAGCTGTTCTCGGGTGCATCGAGCGGTGCGGTGCGATGGGCGATGATCACCGGGGGCATGCAGCAGTCTCCCTGGTTCTCACCAGTCGGTGGCGATGTACTTCGTCTCGGTGTAGTCGAGCATCCCCTCATGGCCGCCCTCGCGGCCCACACCCGATTCCTTCACGCCGCCGAACGGGGCTGCGGGGTCGGACACGATGCCCTTGTTGAGGCCCACCATCCCCGACTCGAGCGCCTCGGCGACTCGGAGTCCCTTGGCCAGATCACCTGTGAAGACGTAGGCGACGAGCCCCATCGTGGTGGCGTTGGCCAGGCGCACCGCCTCGTGCTCGTCGGCCACGGCGACGATGGGAGCGACGGGTCCGAAGATCTCCTCGGCGAGGATCGGGTTGTCGCTCGCGACACCGGTGAGCACCGTGGCCGGGTAGAAGAAGCCGGGCCCGTCGACCGGTCGGGTTCCGCCGACCGAGGCCTTGGCACCGGCCGCCACCGCGCTGTCGACCAGCTCCGCCACCTTGTCGCGTGTCTCGGCATCGACCAGGGGGCCGAGCCGGATCCCGTCGGCGAGTCCGTGGCCCATGGGGAGCGCACCCATCGCGTCGGCCAGCCGCGCCGCGAACTCGTCGACCACGGGCGCCTCCACGTAGAAGCGGTTGGCGGCCGTGCACGTCTCGCCGTTGTGGCGCATCTTGGCGATCATGGCGCCCTCGACGGCGGCGTCGAGATCGGCGTCGGCCAGCACGATGAAGGGGGCGTTGCCGCCCAGCTCCATCGACGTGTTGAGCACCCGGTCGGCGGCCTGCTCAAGGAGCAGCTTGCCGACCTCGGTGGATCCGGTGAACGAGAGCTTGCGGACCCGCTGGTGCTCGAGCACCGCCTTGGTGATCGTGCTGGCGCTCTTGCCGGGCACCACGTTCACGACGCCCGCCGGTACCCCCGCCTCATGGAGGATGTCGGCGACCGCCAGCGCAGTGAGCGGCGTGAGGGTGGCGGGCTTGAGCACGACGGCGCAGCCAGCGGCCAGCGCCGGCGCGATCTTGCGGGTGGCCATGGCGGCGGGAAAGTTCCAGGGCGTGACGAGGTAGGCGACGCCGACCGGTTGGTGCACGACGAGGATCCGGTTGGTGCCGGCGGGCGCAGTGCCCACCTCGCCGCGCAGGCGCACCGCCTCCTCGCTGAACCAGCGGAAGAACTCGGCGGCGTAGATGATCTCGCCCTTGGCCTCAGCGAGGACCTTGCCGTTCTCACGCGTGATGAGCCGGGCCAGATCGTCGGCGCGCTCGGTGAGGAGCTCCCAGGATCGTCGCAGGACCTCAGCGCGCTGACGTGGCGCGGCGGCGGCCCACGCGGGTTGCGCGGCGGCTGCGGCTACGGCGGCGGCCCGGGCATCGTCGGCGCCGGCGCTCGCCACGCGGGCGATGACCTCCTCGGTGCCCGGATCGATCACGTCGAAGCGCTCGCCGCTGGCCGCAGCCCGCCAGTCGCCGTCGATGAACAGATCCGTGCGGAGTGCGTCGTCAGCCATGCAACGTGTTGTACCCCGTCGGGGCGCCAGACGCGTCGCCCGTCAATAGGCTCAGCCTCGGGAGCGGCGGGGCCAGCAGGTGGCGAACGCCACGCCCAGTACGGGGAAGGCCAGCGCCGGGAGCAGGAACGGCAGGCCACGGGCGCCGAGCAGCAGGCGCACGGTGGCCCAACCGGAGGCACCCATCTCGATGGCGAGCAGGGCGCTGGCCATCGACCGCTCCATCGGGTCGGAGCCGGCTGCCAGCCGGGCCGCGGCCGCGGTGAGGGCGAGTAGCAGGATGCCGACCACGAGGGCGCTGGCGGCCATGAGCGCGAAGAACGCCGTGTCGCCATCGATGCGGCTCAAGCGAAAGAGGGCGATCGAGGGCGCGGCGTCGGCCGGGTGCCCGACGAGCTGCCAGCTGCGCACGGCCACGCCCACCAGCACGGCGCCCACCACGGTCACACCGCCCGCCTGCAGGGCGAGCACGCCCACCGCCAGCCGAGCGCCAGCCCGGGACCGCCAGGCCGGCAGGGTGAGGAGTGCCCCCGCGAGGACGGCCGCCAGCACGCCGGCGACCCAGACCGCGGCCCACGTGCCACCGCCCGGTTGTGTGTCCGGGCGCGTGATGAGCCCGCGCTCCGCGCAGCCGCCGCTCAGCAGCGCGAGGGCGCTCACGGTGACCAACCCCGCGGCACGGGTCGTCCGCCATGGGGCGGGTGCACGGGTGCGGTCCTTGCCCGGGACCGCACCGTGCCGACCTGACGGGTCGAGCCTCGACGCGGACCCGGCGGGTGGCGCGGCGGTGGATGTCGAGGTCACGTGCAGCGCGGGCAGGTGCCGACGAGGTCGAGGCGGTGGTGCTCGACGCGGAACGCCGAGCGCTTGGCCACCTTGGCGAGGGCGGCCTCGAGGTCGTGCTCGACGCCGGGCGGCAGCGTGAAGTCGGTGACATCGCCACAGGTGGCGCAGATCAGGTGGTGGTGGTGCTCGGTGAGGTCCTCGGCGAGCTCGTAGCGGGCGAACTCGTCGTTGGTGAGGATGCGGTGCACCACACCGGCTCGCTCGAGCACCGCCAGGTTCCGGTAGACCGAGCTCTGCGCCATGCCGCGCCGTCGTTCGAGGAGCTGAGGGATCGTGAGGGGCTGGTCGACCTCGGCGAGGAGCTCGATGAGGGCGCGCCGACGTGGGGTGTAGCGCTGGCCGTCCTCGCGCAGTCGGCTCGTGGCGGTGGCATGGAGGTCGGTCGACATGCGCGGGCCGTTCAGTGGTGGGGGTGGTCGTCGAGGATCAGGGTGCGATCGCCGAACCGCAGGAGATGGCCACCGTAGGCCGAGCTCAGATGCTCATCGGTGAGCACCTCGGCGGGCGGACCGCTGGCCACGACCCGGCCGGCGAGCAGCAGCAGATGGTCGGCGGCCGCCGCGTCGCCGAGGTCGTGGGTGGACACCATCACGGTGCGTCCGGCGGCCCGTTCGGCGGCGATGGCATCGAGGATGTGTTGGCGAGACACCAGGTCGAGGCCGGTGATGGGCTCGTCGAGCAGGAGCACCTCGGCACCCTGCGCGAGGCCCTGGGCCACGAAGGCCCGTTGGCGCTGACCACCCGACAGCTCATGGAGG
>JBKJSO010000300.1:0-6931 GCA_046595835.1 Acidimicrobiales bacterium
GGCGTCGCCGCAGTCGCCGGCACAGATGCCGACAGCATCGAGACCGCCGTGAATCTCGTGCTCGATACCCCCACGTTCCGTCAGCGCGCCGGAGTCGTTGCAGGGCAGATCAGGGCCATGCCGGAGCCGGCAGCGCTCATTAGTGACTTGGAGGCGGTCGTGTGAATTGCCAACGGTGAAGTCGAGGATTGCCGCTCGGCATCCCGGTCAGGCCGATGCGGTGTCCATTGGCTGCCTGGGGGCGTCAGTTGACTCGGGCAGCCCGACGATCGAAGTTGTCCCCGAGGTGGGCCATCGGGGTTGCCCATAGCGGCGGGTCCGCAGGAGTCGAGGCCCGCCCAGCTCCTGCGGCGGGTGAACGCTGGTGCCCACATAAGGTGGTCTCGATGAGCGAGGCTCGCGGTGCCCAAGCAGGAACCGCCACTGTCCTCTTCACCGATCTCGTGGCCTCGACACAAGTGCGCCAGATCCTCGGCGACGAGCGAGCGGACGACCTGCGTCGGGCGCACGACCGAATCCTCCGCGAGGCGATCACCTCCCACAGCGGCACCGAGGTGAAGGGCACCGGGGACGGCCTGATGGTGACCTTCGCTGCCGCGGC
The DNA here is from genome assembly GCA_046595835.1 of Acidimicrobiales bacterium. Taxonomy (GTDB): domain Bacteria; phylum Actinomycetota; class Acidimicrobiia; order Acidimicrobiales; family VFJN01; genus VFJN01. Next base: position 602 of record JBKJSO010000300.1, read on the forward strand.
TGAGGCGATCTCCGCCGCGGTGGCGATGCAGCGCGGGCTTTTCCGACTCGCCCGGCGCAGCCCCGTGCCCGTGGCCATCCGGATCGGCATCAGCGCCGGCGACGTGGCCTGGGAGGATGGTGACTGCTTCGGCACGCCGGTCGTCGAGGCCAGCCGGCTCTGCAATGCCGCAGAGTCCGGTGCGATCCTGGTCAGCGAGGTCGTGCGGCTGCTGGCCGGCTCGCGAGGGGGCCACGTCTTTCGCCCGGTCGGTGCGCTCGAGCTCAAGGGCCTCGACCTGCCGCTGGCCGCCGCCGAGGTCGAGTGGGCCACGCCGGCAGGCGCACCCGTACCGCTCCCACCACCGTTCGCCGGCCCGGACGCGGTGTCCTTCGTGGGGCGGGCGACCGAGGTCGACCGGCTGCGAACAGCGTGGAAGAGCGCTGGCGAAGGTGCCGTGCGCCTCGTCCTGGTGTCAGGCGAGCCGGGTGTGGGCAAGACCCGCCTCGTCGCCGAGCTTGCTCGTCGCGTGCATGACGAGGGCGCGGTCGTGCTCTTCGGTCGCTGCGACGAGGATCTGGCTGTCCCCTACCAGCCGTTCGTCGAGGCGCTCGGCGGCTACATCGCCGCCGCTTCCACCGACGAGCTGGCTGAGCAGGCGGGAGCCTTCGGCGGGGACCTGGCCCGACTCGTTCCGCTCCTCAGCGAGCGGGTCGCCGCGCTGGCCGAGCCGCTGAGGGCCGACCCAGAGACGGAGCGCTACCGGCTCTTCGAGTCCGTCGCCGCCTTCCTCCGCGCCATCGCGGGCGAGGCACCAACGCTGCTGGTGCTCGATGATCTGCACTGGGCTGGTAAGCCTGAGCTGCTCCTCGTGCGCCACTTGCTGCGAGCCGTCACCGGCACGCAGCTGCTCCTGGTTGGCACGTATCGCGACACCGACCTCGATCGGCGCCATCCCTTGGCTGAGGTGTTGAGCGACCTGCGGCGCGACGATGCCCTAGATCGGATCAGCCTGGGCGGGCTGGAGGAGGGCGAGGTCACTGAGTTCCTCGAGTCCGCCGCGGGCCACCCGCTCGGCACGGTCGGAGCGCAGTTGGCCCATGAGGTGCACACCGAGACCGAGGGCAATCCCTTCTTCGTCGGCCAGGTGCTGCGTCACCTCGTCGAGTCCGGGGCTGTCGTCGAGCACGATGGCGAATGGGTGCGGGCGCGCGACGCGGCAACGATCGGCATACCCGAAGGCATCCGCGAGGTGATCGGCCGACGGCTCGCCACGCTCACGCCCGGGACCAACGACCTGCTGGCCGTAGCGGCCGTCGTCGGTCGCGAGTTCGCGCTCGATGTCGTTCGCTACGCCAGCGGAGTCGACGCCGATGCGCTGCTTGACGCGTTGGAGGAGGCGGAAGCCGCCCATCTCATCGAACCTGTTCCCGATGCCCCTCGGCGGCGGTCCTTCGTACATGCCCTGCTGCGCTCCACGCTCTATGACGAGATCCCCACCACGCGGCGCCTGCGCATCCACCGCCGGGTGGCGCAGGCCTTCGAGGCGCGCGTCGAAGCAGGTGACGCTCCTGCCCTGGCCGACCTGGCCCGCCACTTCTGCGAGGCGGCCGCCCTCGGCGAGACGGCCAACGCCGTTCGCTACGGCCGAGCCGCGGCCCAACAGGCGCTCGAACGCCTGGCCTACGAAGAGGCGGCCGGCTTCTACGACCGGGCCTTGGCCGTGCTCGAACCCGACGCCGCCGGTGACCGACTGTCGCGCGCCGAGCTGCTGGTCCTTCTGGGACGAGCACGGTGGGCGTCGGGCGAGCACGACGGCGCAACGGCCGCCCTGTACGAGGCAGCCGCGATCGCCAGGTCGCTCGGAGATGCCACACTGTTCGCCGAAGCCGTGATCGCCTGCGGCGGCAAGCGCGGGTGGAGCGAAGCGGGAGTGGTCGACCAGCGTCTGGTCGACCTCCTTGAGGAGGCTTTGGCCCTGCTGCCCCCCGGTGACCACCCGCTCCGCGCTGTTTGCACGGCGCGTCTGGGCTCGGAGCTGTACTTCCTGAACGAGCCGAGCGATCGGCGCCGCCTGCTGACCGAGGACGCCCTCGCCATGGCTCGACGGGTTGGTGACCGAGAGACGCTCGCGCTCGTGTTGAGCTGCGCTCATTGGGGGGCTTGGGTGCCCGGCAGCGGAGAACACCGCTTGGCGCTGGCCGAGGAGATGCTCCGGCTCGGCGTCGAGGGCACCGAGCGCGAGATCGAGGTGAGCGCGCTCTCCTGGATTGTCAACGACCTCGTCGAGCTGGGCCGTACGGATGAGGCGGCGGCCTATGTGGAACGCGAGATGGCCATCGCCTCCGACCTCCGCCAGCCCGAGCACCTCTGGATGGCGCACGTCCAGAAGGGCTGCCTCCTGCTCATGGCCGGCCAGTACGACGAGGCGGCTGACGTCGTCGAGGCCGCCCTGGCCTACGGGCAGGCGGCGCAGTCCGAGACGTCGGTGCAGATGTACGGAGTCGCCCACCTTCACCTGACCCGGGCCAGGGGCGGCATCGAGGCCATGGAACCGCTGGTGGCCGACATGGTCGAGCGCTATCCGCTCGTCCCAGCGTGGCGAACCGGGCTGGCCTTCGTCTACCGGGACTTGGAGCGCTACGACGACCTGCGCGCTCAAGTGGAGATCTTGGCTCGAGACGACTTCGCGACGCTGCCCCGCGACGCCAACTGGACCATCGCCATGGCGATCATGGCGACCTCATGTGCGTATCTCGGAGACGTCGAACGCTGTCGGTCAATCTACGAACAGCTGCTTCCCATTGCCCGCTACGCGGTGACCGTCGGCTTGCCGGCTGACTGCCTCGGTCCGATCGAGATGTTTCTCGCGCCCGTCGCCGTCGTGCTCGACCGCTGGGAGGACGCCGATCAACACTTCCGCCGAGGTGTCGCGGCAGCCGAAGCCATGCGCTGCCCAACCGGTGCGGGTCTTGGTGCCTACGAGTACGCCGCTGCCCTCCACCGCCACGGTGGTGAGGCGCACCGCGCCCGCGCCAAGGAGGTCGCCAACGACGCGGTGCGCCGAGCGGACGCCGCAAACATGCCGCGACTCGCCGAACGCGCCGGCGCGCTGCTCTGATCAGAGTCGGGGGCTGAAGGCTGTCGTTGTGCGCGCTTCGCGATCGGCGAAATCAGCGGCGGCCCAGCGTGTAGCGGATCTGCTGGTCGAAACCCATCCGCCCGTTCGTATCGCGGGTCAGCTCGAGGGCGTCCGCTGCCGCGGCCCGGACCTCGGGGAGGCGTTCACCTGGCACCATCTTCCACCATCGCAGTTGGCCGTGCGAGCGGCTCCAACGCTCCCACTGGTCGACATCGTCGAAGCGCACGCTGATCGAGGAGCCCACGGTTCGCACTCCGCGGTAGCCGGCCGCGCCCAGAAGCTTCTCGACGCCCTCGTCGGACGCGAAGGGGTTGGATGGGACCGGCGCTCGCGGGTTGGGGTCGGCAGGCGGAGTGAAGGCATCGAACACGGCCTCGACTGGGTGCCACGAATCGTTGAAGGCGCCGAAGGTCGAGATCCCGACGCGTCCTCCGTCGACCAGCAGCTCACGCCAAGCAGCCAACGCGGCAACGGGATCCGAGAGGAAGAAGATGACGAGCGACGAGCCGACGACATCGAAGGACGCCGGCGGGAAGTCCGGTGCCTGAGCGTCGCCGACGAGCACCTCGACCTTCACGCTCCGCGCGGCGGCCTCCTCGCGGGCGCGTACGACCATCGACGGCGCCGCGTCAATCCCGGTGGCCCGGCCATTCGGCGCGACGGATCGGGCGAGTGAGACCAGAAGGGCACCTGAGCCACATCCAACGTCAAGCGTGCGTTCGCCAGCTTGGGGTGCGAGCTGTTCGAGGAGGCCATCGGCGATAGGCCCGAAGAAGGGGATGCCGTCGACCCGGTCGTACGCGTTCGCGGTCTCGTCGAAGAGATCGACGATCTGGCGCTGAACCTCGGGGGGCATCGACATGGATCCCAGTTTGGCAACAAACGCGTTGCGGGCGCTCACGCTTGGTCGGTTGTCCCGCCGTGGTAGTCGATGAGGAGCAGCGTTGCGTCGTCGTTGAGGGCTGCGCCGTTGTAGGCCAAGATTGATGCCGAGAGTCGCCGGACGGTTTCGGCTGGGGTTACTCGATCAAGCGTCGCTCGCACGAGGAAGTCAGCGAGGCGCTCTACACCGAACTCTTGGCCCTCAACCGATCGTGTCTCGATCACCCCGTCGGTGTAGAAGAGCACGCGATCGCCGGGCTGAAGTTTCACGGTGGCGATTTCCTTCACCGACCCACCGAGACCCATCGGCATCGACGGTGCACAGGCAAGTTCGCCGATGAAGGTGCCGTCTCGTACGAGGAGCGGGAGCGGGTGTCCTGCGTTCAACCATGTGAGTTCGCCGGTATCGAGGGATAGCGTGCCGATCTGGCCTGTAACGAAGCTCGCGATCTGGCCCGTGGCGAAGTTCGACTGCTCGAACTGCGTGGCGATGACCTTGCCGGTGTCGTGATATGCAGACTCGAGCCCCGAGCCTTCTCGTCGTGCATTGCGCAAGCTGTTGATCGCGGCGACCGATTTCAATACCGCCGCCGTTCCGCGTCCGACCGCGTCGACGATCGCAAACTCTACGGCCTTCGAATTGAATGCGTAATCGAACGAGTCACCGCCGATCGAGTACGCAGGTTCGAGAATTCCGCTGACCGACACCCGGTCGCTCGAACAGGTCAGCGGTGGCAGCAGGTCCCATTGCAACTCCGCCGCGAACGACATTGCTTTGGCACGACGGCTACGCAGGATGACATCGGTGTAACGACGTTTGCTGATCAGCACCAGGACTAGGAGGCGCACAACCGGAGCGAGAACCGTCAAAAGCTCATCCGTCCAGCGCGGGTGGGTCAGCTCCAGGACACCTAGGCGCTCGGTGCCCTCGGCCAGCGGTACCCACACCAGCGCGCTCTCGTCGCCGGACAGGACAACCTCGTCTTTCACAAACGCACGTCCGGCGAGCGTGCCGTCAATCGGCTGGCGGGCACCAGTCGGGCCATCCTCACCTAATTCTTGCAACGAGGTTAAGGCGTAGTCAGCGATGAGCATTCGAGCCGACTCGGCACCAAGAACACGTCCAGCGACATCCACAACGCGGATCAGTTCGCGCGCAGGCAGGTCAGTCGTCCCGACCAACAACGACAACAACGCGTCACGTAGGAACCCGTCGTCCCCTGTCCGACCCTCCTGGAGTGCGCCCTCGTCCGTCACGACACCATCAGCGAACACCTCAGCTTGCGACAACGCGCGACTCTCGACACTGGTCAAGCCTACGGCGCCGGCGCCGGCGCCGTTCGGCGGGGTGACGTGGGTGATCTCCGGCACGGGATCGTTTGCAAACGAGCACGGCGCCGTGACTCAGGTCCAACCGGGATGCCGACTCCGAGCACCCGCAGGATGGCTGCACCGCAGCCTGGCGGGTACAAACACCCGCGTCGTGATTGGCACGGATCTACCTGGTGAAGCCTGGACCGCTCCAATCAACAAGGACCCGGCCGAACGCCCGGCCGCGCTAGCGACCTGACGGTCGCGCACCACCAACGAATGCCGGCTCGAGCGAGCCGCTGTCACACGGGAGCCGCCGATATCGCGCGCTCCGAAGGTTCAGCGACCGTGACTTCGAGTGCGCGCCGATCGGCGCGTACGCGGGCGGTGATCGGTGCTCGACAACGGCACTCACCCGGGACGCGCGATCGGCACTTCGGCGCTCGGCACCCAGTAGGCAGCGGTGTCCGCCCCCGGCGGCCCTTGACGAAGACCATCGGCACCAACAGGCGGATGCCGCCGACGATCGCCAAAGCACTCCCGCCCCAGAGCCACATCATCCCGCCGTCCCGACAGGGACGGTCAGCCGCTCGCGAGCCGCCGATTGGCAGCGATCATTGTCGGACCGGCTGGGGCGTTATTGAGCTCGCGTGATGCGCCGCCCGCCCGGCCCGACGCGATGTGACAGAAGTCGGATCATTTCTGAAGGCAGCAGTGGCCCTCCAGAACGGGCAGGCTGTGCGGGTGTCTGGTGCTGAAACCCGTTACGCGAACACGAGACTCGGTCGGATCGCGTATCAGATCGTCGGCGACGGTGCAGTCGACATGCTGGTCTACAACTCGATTCTGGGCACGGTCGATCTCATGTGGGACGAACCCCGCTTCGCTCGATGCCTCGACCGGTTGTCGGCGTTCAGCCGTCACATCTGGTTCGACGGTCGGGGCCGCGGTGCCTCCGATCCTCTCCCCCGGAACGAGACCCGCTTCTTTGAGAGCAACGCCGACGACATGCTGGC
>JBKJSO010000302.1:0-3718 GCA_046595835.1 Acidimicrobiales bacterium
GGGGTGTGGCGGATGGCGTTGTCGAGGAGGTTCTGCACCACCCGGGTGAGCTCGCGCGACGACGCCGAGACGTTGGGCGGTCGACTGGCAACCCGGCCGTCGATGTGCACGCCCTTCGCTTCGGCCAGAACGGTGGCGGAAGCCACGGCGTCCGAGACGAGCTCGCCAAGCGACACCCGCTCGAGGGTGAGGTCGAGCGCCTCGGCTTCGATGCGCGAGAGCTCGAAAAGGTCGTCGACGAGGCGAGCGAGGCGAGCCGTCTCCGTGGTGAGACGGCCGTAGTACGCGTGCACCTCGGCCACGTCGTCGACGACGCCATCGTCGAGCGCTTCCACCATCGCCTGGATCCCGGCCAGCGGCGTGCGGAGGTCGTGGCTCACCCACGCCACGAGCTGGCGGCGACTGCGCTCCAGGGCCCGCTCACGACCGGTGGCGTCGTGGGTTCGCTGGCGAGCGGTGCTCAGCTCGTCGGCCAGCGCGAGCGCACCGAGGGCGCCTGCCGTGCCGGCCCCCGCCAGCACCACCACGAGGGAGGACAGGTCGTGGCTGGACACGAACATCGAGCGGGCGGCGGCCAGCGCGCCCAGCCCGACGGAGACCACCGGGATCACAGCCACGATCAGCGGGCTGTGGTGTCGGCGCAGGGCCACCCGACCAAGCGCGTACGCCGCCAGGGCTACGCCGAAGGACAGCCCGATCAGCTGGGCCGCGTCGGCGCTAGGGATCCCCGCCGTGGCGGCCGCGGTGGCCGCTGCGGCCAGGCCGATGAGGACCGCCAGCACGGGGGCGAGACGGGTGCGGTCGATCAGCATGCGAGCACCTCGGTCGCGCCCTCCCAGCGGTACCCCACCCCCCACACCGTGGCAATGCGGGTGGGGCGCGACGGATCGGGCTCGATCTTCTCCCGGAGGCGACGCACGTGCACGGTGATCGTGGACGAGTCGCCGTGGCGCGTTCCCCACACGTGCTGGAGGAGGTCCTCCCGGCGGAAGGCCTGCCGCGGGTGGCGCATCAGGAACACCAGCAGCTCGAACTCACGGGCGGTGAGGGGGACGAGGTCCGAGCGCAACCACGTCTGTCGGGCGGCGACGTCGACACGGAGATCGCCATCGTTGAACACCACTGGACCCGTCGCAGGTGCGGCCAGGGGGCCGCTGGCGCGACGCAGGACGGCACGCACACGGGCCACCAGCTCCTTGGGGGAGAACGGCTTGGCGATGTAGTCGTCGGCGCCGAGCTCGAGGCCGATGACCCGATCGGACTCGTCGCCCCGAGCGGTCAGCATGATCACCGGGACCGGTGCCAGGGCACGAAGGCGGCGGCACACCTCGAGGCCGTCGAGACCAGGGAGCATCAGGTCGAGCACCACGAGGTCGGGAGGGTCGGCCAGGGCTCGGTCGACTGCGACGCGCCCGTCCGCGACGACCTCCACCTCGAACCCCTCACGCCCGAGGTAGCGCGCCACGACGTCTGAGACGTTGACATCGTCGTCGACCACGAGGATGCGCACCCGGTCATCGTCCACGGGCCCAGGCTACGGCCGGAAGTGCTTACGACGATCGGAACAAGCGGCCTCCGAGGCCGCAAGCCCCGGCGAAGAGGTGCACGATCCGCGGCGTGGATCTCGTCGTGCTCGCCAAGGAACCTCTGCCCGGACGGGTCAAGACGCGCCTGTCGCCCCCATGCAGCCCCGACGAGGCCGCTGGGCTCGCGGCGGCGGCCCTCGCCGACACGCTCGGCGCGGCCCTCGCGACCAGCGCTGATCGGGTGATCCTGGCGCTCGACGGTGCCCCCGGACCGTGGTGCCCGCCGGGCGTCGTGATCGTCCCCCAAGGCGACGGCGACCTCGCCGCTCGACTGGAGACGGCCTGGAGCGCCACCACGGGGCCTACGCTTCAGATCGGGATGGACACCCCGCAGGTGGGCGCGCGGCAGCTCGACGCAGCGATGGCCCGGCTCGTGGACGGCCCCTGCGACTCGGTGCTGGGCCTCGCCGAGGACGGCGGCTGGTGGGCGATCGGGTTTGCTCACCGTCCACCCGGCACCTTCGATGGGATCGCGACGAGTCGACCTGACACTGGGGTCCGGCAGCTGGCTCGGCTGCGCGCCATGGGGCTGCGCACCGAGCTGCTGGCGCTCGAGCGCGACGTCGACACCTGGGACGACGCCCTGGCCGTTGCCTCGTTGGCGCCGACCAGCGCCTTTGGCCGTGCCGTGTGGGCGCTCTCGGGGGTGGCGGCGTGACTACGGTGCTGCGGGTGGCGGGAGGCGGCACCATCGAGCTCGAGGTGGGACGTTGGCGAGCTGTCCCCGACCGGGACGAGGCGGAGCTGCTCCACCGGCTCACGGAGCCCGTGCTCGACATCGGCTGCGGACCCGGGCGGGTGCCCCGCGCTCTGGCGGCGTCGGGCCGTCTCGTGCTCGGGATCGATCCGGCGCAGGCCGCCGCTGACGAGGCCGCCCGCAGTGGGGCGCCCGTGCTGCGGCGGTCCGTGTTCGCCCCCCTTCCCGGAGAGGGGCGGTGGGGGACCGCACTCCTGCTCGACGGCAACGTCGGCATCGGCGGCGATCCAGTAGCCCTGCTGCGGCGATGTTGTGAGCTCCTGCGCACGGGGGGCCACGTGATCGCGGAGGTGGCGGCACCGGGCGCGCCGAGCGCGCCGATGAGGGTGCGCGTCGAGTCCGGTGCCAAGACCGGTCCATGGTTCCCCTGGGCTGTGGTGGGGGTGGACGCCTGGCACGGAGTTGTGGAGGCAGCAGGCCTCGCTCCCGATGGGTTCGAGACAGTCGGGCCCCGATGGTTCGGTCGGGCGGTGTGCCCGTGACCTCGCTCATGGAGCGCAGCATCAGGGGGCTCCACGACCGGTTCACGAGCTCCCTCCATGACGACCAGATGGCAGCCCGACTTGGTGTGGCCCTCGGGGTCAGCTTCACCGTGTGCGCGCTGACGGGGGCGTACTCGCACCTCCTGCAGAACGAGCCGACGTGGCTCACCCTCCCTTCCCGCCCAGCAGGCCTCTACCGAGTCACGCAGGGCGTGCACGTCGTCACCGGGTTCGCCACCGTGCCGCTCCTGCTGGCCAAGCTATGGGTGGTGGCGCCGAAGCTGGTGGAGTGGCCGCCCATCCGGTCGGTGGGCCACGCCCTCGAGCGGCTCGCCCTCCTGCCGCTCGTCGGCGCAGCCGTGTTCCTGCTGGTCTCCGGGGTCGCCAACGTTGCCCGCTGGTACCCGTGGACGTTCTTCTTCCCGAGCGCACACCTGTGGGCGGCATGGATCCTCGTCGGGGCGCTCGTGGTGCACGTGGGTGCCACCTTCGCCACGGCGCGCGCCGCGCTCTCGAAGGGGCCGGCCGATCCCGCGGCGCGCAGCGATAGACGGGCGTTCCTCGGGGGCGTTGCCGCCACGAGCGGCATCCTGGCTGTCGCGAGCGCGGGTGGCACGGTGTCGTGGTTGTCGCCCCTGTCGTTTCTCGCGCAGCGTCGCGCGGGCGTGGGCCCGCAGGGTCTGCCCGTGAACAAGTCGGCGGCGGCGGCGCGGGTGGTGGATGTCGCGACGGATCCGCGCTGGCGACTGCGAGTGGTCGGTGCGGTGGCGCGTCCGCTGTCGCTGTCGCTCGCGGAGCTGCGGGCGCTGCCCCAGCACGAGGCCGAGCTGCCGATCGCCTGCGTGGAGGGCTGGTCCGCCTCGGCGCGCTGGCGGGGTGTGGCAGTGCGGGAC
>JBKJSO010000230.1:0-11656 GCA_046595835.1 Acidimicrobiales bacterium
GGCTAGGCCTCGTCGCGGGACACGCGGCTTCGGGCGTCGCTTCGCTCCTGCCTGCGCCTGTGCGACGAGGCCGCACTCCGGCTAGGCCTCGTCGCGGGACACGCGGCTTCGGGCGTCGCTTGGCCACTACCGTCGGGGCGTCATGGCTGATGCTGCTCATCACGAGTCGCTGCTCGCGGCTGCGCGCGGCGGCGACCGGGCCTCGCTCGCCCGGCTGCTGTCGCTTGTGGAGCGGGGCGGTCCGGATGCCCGCGCCGTGGGGCGCTGCACCCATCCGCTGGGCGGCGCCGCCTACACGGTCGGCATCACCGGGGCGCCCGGGGCCGGCAAGTCCACCCTCACCAGCGAGCTCGTGCGCCACCTTCGTGGCGACGACGTGGCCGTCGCCGTTCTGGCCATCGATCCATCATCGCCGTTCTCGGGCGGCGCGATCCTCGGCGACCGGGTGCGGATGCAGGACCACACAGGCGACCCGGGGGTGTTCATCCGATCGATGGCCACCCGCGGTCATCTCGGTGGTCTGGCGCTGTCGACCCTCGAGGCCATCCGCGTGCTCGACGCGGCTGGCTGGCCGTGGATCATCGTGGAGACGGTGGGCGTCGGCCAGGTCGAGGTGGAGGTGGCGGGCGCCGCGGACACCACGGTCGTCGTCGTCAACCCCGGCTGGGGCGACGCCGTGCAGGCCAACAAGGCGGGGCTCCTCGAGATCGCCGACCTCTTCGTGATCAACAAGGCCGATCGGCCCGGCGCCGACGAGGCCCGCCGGGATCTCGAGCGCATGCTCGACCTCACCAACCCTGCCGGGTGGCGCCCCCCGGTCCTCGCCACGTCGGCTACCACGGGGGAGGGGGTCGCCGAGCTGTGGAGCGCCATCGGCGACCACCGCACGCACCTGACCACGAGCGGAGGGCTCGAGGTGCGCCGCCGCCAGCGAGTCTCCGACGAGCTCACCGAGATCGTGGCCGCGCTGCTCCGCGAGCGAGCCAAGGAGGCCGCCGGCCGTCACCTCGACCGCCTCGCCGCCCAGGTCGCGGCGCGTGACCTCGACCCCTGGACGGCCGCCCAGGAGCTCCTGCCGGACTGAGGGCGGGGCCGGGCCCCCGGGTAACGTCCGCCCCATGTCGGACACCCCCCTCGTCCTCGTCGAGCGCCGGGACGACGGCGTCGCCGTCCTCCGCCTCGACAACCCCAAGGTCAACGCGCTGTCCAAGGAGCTGCTCCGCCAGCTCGAGGGAGCGGCCGACTCGCTGCGCAGCGACCCGCCCGGCGCCGTCGTCGTGACCGGGGGCGATCGGATCTTCGCCGCCGGAGCCGAGATCTCCGAGTTCCGCTCCGGCGACGACCCCGATCAGGTGATCAGCCGGGCCGAGGCCGAGCTGATCGGCCAGCACTTCCTGCGCGCCCTCAACTCAGTGGCCGCCATCCCCCGTGCCACGATCGCGGCGATCTCCGGCTTCGCCCTCGGGGGTGGCTGCGAGCTGGCCCTAGCCTGCGACTTCCGCATCGCCAGCGACAAGGCCAAGCTCGGTCAGCCCGAGATCCTCCTCGGCATCATCCCCGGCGGCGGTGGCACGCAGCGCCTGGCCCGCCTGGTCGGTCCCGCCCAGGCCAAGGACCTCATCTTCTCGGGCCGCCAGGTGCGCGCTGACGAGGCCCTGGCCATGGGCCTGGTCGACCAGGTCGTGCCCCACGACGAGCTCTTCGAGCGCGCCCTCGCCTGGGCCGCGCAGCTGGCCGGGGGGGCTGTCGTGGCGCAGGGTCTGGCCAAGCGGGCGATCGACCTGGGGCTCGACATCACCCTGAACGGTGGCCTCGATCTCGAGCAGCAGCTGTTCGCCGACGTGTTCGCGACCGACGACGCGCGCATCGGCGTGCAGTCGTTCATCGCGCAGGGACCGGGCCACGCCACCTTCATCGGACGCTGAGCGATCGGCCCGGGTGATGCGACGGGCCTTCGCTCCCGGTCGGGTCAACCTGATCGGGGAGCACACCGACTACACGGGCGGCTACGTGCTGCCCATGGCCGTCCAGCTCGGCACCACCGTGGAGCTCGGGGCCGGTGGACGACATGAGGTGACGCTCGCCTCTGCTGATGAGCCGCACCGCGCGGCCATCGCGCTCGACGTGATCGATCCGGCGTCGGTCCAGCCCGAGTGGGCTCGGTTCGTGGCGGGCGTGGTGGCCGAGCTTCGCCCCGTCGACGGTGGTGTGGGCACGGTGACGACAACGTTGCCCATCGGCGCCGGGCTGTCGTCGAGCGCGGCCCTCGAGGTGGCCGTGGCGCTGGCCTTGGGGTTCGAGGGGACCTCGCTGGACCTGGCCTTGCTCTGCCAGCGCGCTGAGCAGCGGGCGTCCGGCGTGCCGTGCGGGATCATGGACCAGCTCGCCTCGGCGGCCGGTGTGGCCGGCCACGCCCTGCTCATCGACTGCCGCACCAACGAGGTCACCCCGGTGCCGCTGCCCGCTGATGCCGAGGTGGTGGCGGTGCACTCCGGGCAGCACCGCACGCTGGTGGGCTCGGCGTACGGCGAGCGCCGGGCGGCCTGCGAGCGAGCGGCGGCAGAGATCGGTCCACTCCGTGATGCGTCGCTCGAGAGCCTCGGATCGATCACCCATCCGGCGGTGCGTCGCCGTGCCCGCCACGTCGTCACGGAGAACGCCCGCACCCTGGCCTTCGCCGCCGCGCTCCGTTCCGGCGATCTGGCGTTGGCGGGATCACTCATGGACGAGAGCCATCGCTCCCTGCGCGACGACTTCGAGGTGTCCACGCCGGTCCTCGACACGCTGGTGGAGCGACTCCGCGCCACACCCGGCGTGCACGGCGCTCGCCTGACAGGGGCCGGCTTCGGCGGGTGCGCGGTGGCCCTTACCGAAGCGGGTGCGCTCCACGAGGGCTGGCGACTGGAAGCCGTGGACGGCGCCCGCCTCGTCTGAACGCCGTCCCCCGGAGGGTCAGCCCCAGGCGATGCGGCCCAGCTCTACGGGCGACACGAGGTCGCCGTGGGCCGGGACGATGCGCACGGTCACGCCGTAGCGACCGGCGGTCTCGCAGGTGAAGGTGCCCGTGTAGCGGAGGTGGTCGTCATCGACCTGGCCCGCCGGCACCATCGACACGATCGTGGGCGCGGAGAGCTCCTCGCCCTGACCGGCCGGGCCGTGGATGAGCTGCACCTGCACGTCACCGGGAGTGAGCGATCCGAGCGACACCACCGCCTCGACGGCCCGCTCCACGCCGAGGTCGGCCACGGCGGCGTCGACGTCGACGTGGTCGACGTGCACCCCGGCCCAGCCGCGGGCCACGGTCTGCTTCCAGTCGGCCAGCGACCGAGCTCGCTGGTGGTCGTCCGCGGACAGCGCGTCGGCCTGAGCGGCCGTGGGCTCGTAGAGCGCCTCGGTGTAGTCACGCACCATGCGCGCCGCCGTGACGAACGGGCCGAGGGTGATGAGCGAGCGCTTGATGCGCTTCACCCAGCGGCGGGGGACGGGGCCCTGCCAGCGCTCGTAGAACAACGGCACCACCTGGCGCTCGAGGAGCTCGAACAGCGAACCGGCCTCCACCTCGTCACGGCGGTCGAGGTCCTCCACGTGCTCAGCGGAGCTGATGGCCCACCCGTTCTCACCGTCGAAGGCTTCGTCCCACCAGCCGTCGAGGATCGACAGGTTGAGGCCGCCGTTGAGCACCGACTTCATGCCCGATGTGCCGCAGGCCTCCTGGGGGCGCCGGGGGTTGTTGAGCCAAACGTCGGAGCCCTGGAGCAGAGCGCGGGCCACTGCGATGTCGTAGTCCTCCACGAACACGATGCGGTGGCGCACCTCGGGATCGGCCGCGAACGTGGTGATCTGACGGATCAGCTCCTTGCCGCTGTCGTCGGCGGGGTGCGACTTGCCGGCGAACACGATCTGCATGGGCCGGTCGCCCGAGAGGAGCAGCGCCTTGAGCCGGTCGGGCTGCGACAGGAGCAGGGTGGCCCGCTTGTAGGTGGCGAAGCGGCGAGCGAAGCCGACCGTGAGCGCCTTCGGGTCGAGCACCGAGTCGGTCCACTCCACGTCGGAGGACGACAGACCTTGGGCCATGAGCTGGTCGCGCAGCCGCTGGCGCACGAACGCCACCAGCCCCTCGCGGCCTTGCTCCCGGGCTCGCCAGATCTCGTCGTCGCGGGCGTCGACGAGGCGCTCCCATCGCTCCTCCGTCGCCTCGTTCCACTCGGGGAGGACGTAGCGGGTGAGCAGGTCGGCCATCTCCGGCGCCGTCCAGGTGTGGGCGTGCACGCCGTTGGTCACCGAGGTGATGGGCGTCTCTTCTGCGGGCACGTCCTGCCACAGGTCGCTGAACATCTCGCGGCTCACCTCGCCGTGGAGCTTGGCCACGGCGTTGGAGCGTCCGGCCAGTCGCATGCCCATCACGGCCATGTTGAAGCGCTCGTCGGGGGCGTCGCCCGGCCGGTGGCCGAGCGCCATCAGCTCGTCGAGCGAGATGCCGACCTCGCTGGCCCATGCACCGAAGTAGCGCTCGATCAGCTCGCGGGGGAAGCGGTCGATGCCAGCCGGCACCGGGGTGTGGGTGGTGAAGATGCAGCCGGCCCGAACGGCCTCGATGGCCTCCGGGTAGCTGAGGCCCGGGTCCTTCACGAGCTGGCGGATCCGCTCGAGGCCAAGGAAGCCCGCGTGGCCCTCGTTGGTGTGGAACACCTGCGCGTCGACGCCGAGGGCGTCGAGGGCTCGCACGCCGCCGATCCCGAGCAGGATCTCCTGGCGCAGCCGGTGCTCCGTGTCGCCGCCGTAGAGGCGGTCAGTGATGTCGCGCATGTCAGGGGTGTTCTCCTCGACATCCGCGTCGAGCAGGTAGAGCGGCACCCGCCCCACCTCGGCCTTCCAGATGCGCGCCACGAGCCGGGTGCCGGCCAGGTCGACCTCGACGCGCTCATCACAGGCGTGCAGGGCCATCGCGTGAGGATCGAGATCGGGGTAGCGCTCCTGCTGCCAACCGTCGGCCGACAGCGACTGGCGGAAGTAGCCGTGGCGGTACATGAGCCCGATGCCGATGAGCGGGAGCCCCAGGTCGCTGGACGCCTTCAGGTGGTCGCCGGCCAGCACTCCGAGGCCGCCGGAGTACTGCGGGACGGCTTCGGCGATGCCGAACTCGGGGGAGAAGTAGGCGATCGATCGCAGCGGCGTGCCCTCGCGGGCCTGGAACCAGCGGTCGCCGTCGAGATAGCGCTGCAGCTCCTCGCGCACCTCACCGAGGAAGCGCATGAAGCCGGGATCGTCCACGAGTGCCTCGAGCCGATCTCGCGACACGACGCCGAGCAGGCGCACCGGATCGTGGACCGACGCGTCCCACGCATCGGGATCGACCCAGCGGAACAGGTCGCGCGTCTGGGCGTCCCACGACCACCGCACGTTCATGGCCAGCTCCTCCAGCGCAGCCAGCTCGGGCGGCAGAGAGGGACGGACGGTGAAGCTGCGGAGGGCCTTCATCGGGTCGACCCTATCCATCTGGCCGAGCACCCACCTCCGGCGACCCCACCCGGAAACCCACTCGGCGTTCCCGGGCGCTTTGTGGGGCGTGGTGACCACTTTTCCGCCCGAGAACGATGTTGGTGCCGGGCACGCCGTCGAGCTGACCGGCACCCAGCGCCCCGAACCGCTCACATCGAGTGGGCGGCCATGTGCGTTCCGCGTCGCCGTCGCTTCACACCCAGGCAACCACCGGGCAACGTCGCTCCTGTTGGCTGCCTGGCATGGCTACCAAGGGATTCCGCCAAGCAGGACACACGCCGAGCCTCGCGGCGGCGCTCATCCACTTCGATGTCTCGTTCCTCTGCTGGGTCCTCGTGGGCGCGCTGGGTGCGTACATCGCCGCTGACCTCGGGCTGAGCTCGATGCAGAAGGGTCTGATGGTGGCGGTTCCGCCCTTGGGCGGGGCGGGGTTCCGACTCCTCCTCGGGCCGCTCAGCGATCGGATGGGCATCAAGCGCCTCGGGCTGACCACCCTCGCCCTCACGCTGCTCCCGCTGCTCTGGGCGGCCACACTGGCCACCACCTTCATCCAGGTCCTCGGCGTCGGGCTCCTGCTCGGGGTCGCGGGCGCCAGCTTCGCCGTGGCCCTCCCCCTCGCCAGCCGGTGGTACCCGCCCGAGCACCAGGGCCTGGCGCTCGGCATCGCCGGCGCGGGCAACTCCGGCACGGTGATCGCGGCGCTCGCCGCCCCTCGCCTCGCCAAGGAGCCACCTCGGGCCGCGACAGCGACGCCATCGGGCGGCTCGCTCTCGCTCCTGCGAGACGTCGACCCCCGCTGGCTCTGCGGCTTCTACCTGGTCACCTTCGGCGCCTTCGTGGGGCTCTCCGGGTACCTGCCCATCTTCTTCGTCGACCGCTTCGGCCTCACCAAGGTGGCCGCCGGTGGCTTCGCGGCCCTCTGTGCAGTGGCCGGATCGCTGCTCCGCCCGGTGGGCGGCGTGCTCGCCGACCGGGTGGGCGGCACCCGGGTGCTGGCAGCCGTGCTCACGGTCGCCGCGGGCACCGCCGCCCTCCTCGCCACGCTCCCGGTGCTCGGTGTGACCGTGGCCCTGCTGGTCATCCTCCTGGGTGTGCTCGGTATGGGCAACGGCGCTGTGTTCCAGCTCGTCGGACGCCGCGTGCCGGAGCGGGTCGGTGCCATGACCGGTCTGGTGGGGGCCGCCGGCGGAGTCGGCGGGTTCCTGCTGCCCTTCGGCTTCGGCTGGCTGGCCTCGTCGACCGGCACGTTCGCGGCGGGCTTCGCGGTGCTGGCCAACGTGGCCGCCCTCACCGCCCTGGCCGTGACCGGACGTGACCGGGCGTGGTCGATGGGCACCCGACCGGCCGGACTGGCCGAGGCGGTGGCGTGATGCGGCCCACCATCGTGGTCATCGGCCACGGCATGGTCGGGCACCGCTTCCTCGAAGCAGCCGTGGAGCGTGACCTCCACCGCAGCCACCACATCGTCGTGCTGGCCGAGGAGCGGCGCGCCGCCTACGACCGTGTGCACCTCAGCTCGTTCTTCGACGGCGCAGGGGCCGACGATCTGGCCCTCGCGGCTGACGACTGGTTCGCAGAGCACGACATCGAGCTGGCCCTCGGCGAGCCCGCCCAGGAGCTCCTCGTCGACGAGCGGGTGGTGGTGACCGCGGCAGGACGACGTCTGGGTTATGAGCACTGCGTGCTCGCCATGGGCTCCTCAGCCTTCGTGCCGCCCATCGAGGGGCACGCGTCGGCGGGCTGCTTCGTGTACCGGACCCTTGATGACCTCGAGGCCATCCGAGCCTGGGCCACCGGCGCCACGTCGGGCGTGGTGGTGGGCGGCGGCCTGCTCGGATTGGAGGCGGCCAACGCCGTGCGCCTCCTGGGCCTGCGCACGAGCGTGGTGGAGATGGCCCCACGCCTCATGGCCGTGCAGCTCGATGGCGGTGGAGGCGCGGCGCTCCGGGGCCACGTGGAGGCCCTCGGGATCGAGGTGCACACCGGCGTCGCGGTCGCGGGGGTGGCATCCACCGCCGACGGGCGGGTGGCCGGCCTGCGCCTCGGCGGCGGCGATGGCGCACCGGAGCAGGTGCTGACCGCGGAGCTCGTCGTGTTCGCGGCGGGCATCCGACCCCGCGATCAGCTGGCGCGGGAGGCGGGCATGGCCGTGGGCGAGCGCGGCGGCGTGGTCGTCGACGACACCTGCGCCACGGGCGCCGCCGGCGTGTACGCCATCGGCGAGGTCGCCTGTCATGCGGGCCGCGTCTACGGCCTCGTAGCACCCGGGCAGGTCATGGCCGAGGTGGTGGCCGAGCAGATCTCGGGCGGTGAGATGACGTTCGCGGGAGCGGACCTGTCCACCCGTCTCAAGCTCCTGGGGGTGGAGGTCGCCAGCGTTGGCGATCCGCATGCCGAGGGCCACGAGGTCGTCGTCAGCGACCCGGTGGCCGGCACCTGGAAGAAGGCGGTGCTCGACGACGCCCAGCGCCTGCTCGGTGCGGTGCTCGTGGGCGATGCCGCTTCCTTCGGACCGTTGGTCTCCGCGCTCCGCACGGCCGCGCCGGTGGCCGATGCCCTCGCCCTCCTCAGCCCGGCGCCGGCCGGCGGGAGCGCTGGGCCGATGGCCGACGACGCCAGCGTGTGCTCGTGCCACAACGTGTGCGCCGGCTCGATCCGCGTCGCCGTGGACGAGGGACACGAGGAGGTGCGGGAGATCAAGGCCTGCACGAAGGCGGGCACCGGTTGTGGCTCGTGCGTGCCGATCGTCCAGGAGCTGATCGACGAGCGTCTGACCGCCTCGGGTCGGGCCGTGGTGCGCCACCTCTGCCCGCACTTCGCGATGAGCCGCTCCGAGCTGTTCGACGTGGTGCGCATCACCGGCATCCGCTCCTTCGCGGCGCTGATCGAGCGCCACGGCTCTGGCCGGGGGTGCGAGGTCTGCAAGCCCACTGTGGCCTCGATGTTCGCCTCGCTGTCGTCTGGCTACATCCTCGACGGCGAGCAGGCGAGCCTCCAGGACACCAACGACCACTTCCTCGCCAACCTCCAGCGCGATGGCACCTACTCCGTGGTGCCTCGCGTGCCCGGCGGTGAGATCACGCCGGAGAAGCTGATCGCCATCGGCGAGGTCGCTCGCGACTTCGATCTCTACACGAAGATCACGGGCGGCCAGCGCATCGACCTGCTTGGCGCTCGGGTGGACGACCTGCCCGCGATCTGGGCGCGCCTCGTCGCCGCCGGCTTCGAGTCGGGACACGCCTACGGCAAGGCCGTGCGCACGGTGAAGAGCTGCGTCGGATCGGTGTGGTGCCGCTACGGGGTGCAGGACTCGGTGCAGCTCGCCGTCGACCTCGAGCTGCGGTACCGGGGCCTCCGGGCCCCGCACAAGATCAAGCTGGCCGTGTCGGGGTGCGCGCGGGAGTGCGCCGAGGCCCAGAGCAAGGACGTGGGGGTGATCGCCACCGAACGGGGGTGGAACCTCTACGTCGGCGGCAACGGTGGGGCCCGCCCGGCCCACGCCGTGCTCCTCGCCGAGGACCTCGACACGGAGACGCTCGTTCGCAGCATCGACCGCTACCTCATGTGGTACGTCCGCACCGCCGATCGGCTCGAGCGCACGGCCTCTTGGCAGCGCAAGCTCCCCGGGGGGATCGACCAGGTGCGCCGCGTCGTGATGGACGACGCGCTTGGCATCGGCGCCGACCTCGAGGCCGACATGGCCCGCCACGTCGACGCCTACGAGTGCGAGTGGTCGGCCACCCTCGCCGACCCCGAGCGCCTGGCCCGGTTCAGCTCGCTCGTCAACGACCCCGCCGGTGCGCCGCTGCCCACCCGGGTCGAGATCCGCGGCCAGCGGGTGCCGGCATGACGATGACCCCGCCGTCGCCGTCGCCGTCAACCCGAGCCTGCGACAGCAGCGACGTACCCGGGTCAGATCGTGTCGCAGGTTCGCTCGGCGGACCGGGTGCGCGCTGGGTCCCGGTGTGCTCGGCGGACCGGCTCACGCCGGGACGCGGGGTCGCCGCACGGGTGAGCAACGGCCAGGTGGCGATCTTCCTGCTGAGCGACGGGGGGGTGACGGCCATCGACGACGTCGATCCGATCTCGGGTGTGGCCGTGCTGAGCCGCGGGATCGTGGGTGACGTGGGCGGCGAGCCGACCGTGGCGTCACCCGTCTACAAGCAGCGCTTCGACCTGCGCACCGGCCGCTGCCTCGACGACGACACCGTGGAGGTCCGCACCTGGCCGGTTCGCATCGAGGACGGTCGGATCGAGGTGGCGATCTCGTGACCGCGGTGCCCGTGGAGCTCCGGCGACGCGATGCGGTGTCGCTCCGCGCGCCGAGCTCGCCCAACCACATGCCCGAGCTGCTGCCGCTCGACGCGGGGGAGCAGTACCGCTTCGGGTTCTCGATGAGCGCGTGCATCGGCTGCCACTCCTGCGAGGTGGCGTGCGCCGAGCAGAACGGTCTGCCCGACGGCACGGTGTGGCGACGCGTCGGTGAGGTGGAGGGGGGCACCTTCCCCGACACGCGGCGGCTCCAGCTGTCGATGTCGTGCAACCACTGCCTCGACGCGGCGTGCCTCACGGGCTGCCCTACCAACGCCTACGAGAAGCTCGACAACGGTGTGGTGGTGCACCATGCCGACGAGTGCATCGGCTGCCAGTACTGCACCTGGAACTGCCCCTACTCGGTGCCGGTGTTCCAGCCCGATCGCCGGATCGTCACGAAGTGCGACATGTGTCTGCCCCGCCTCGGCGAGGGGTTGCTCCCGGCCTGCGCGAGCGCGTGCCCCACCCACGCCATCACGGTGGAGGCGGTCAACATCGAGGAGTGGCGCGCCGATCATCGCGCCGCCGACGCCCCGCACCTCCCGTCGTCGGACCTCACGATCTCCACCACCCGCATCGAGCTGCCAGATGACATCCCGGCGCAGACGGTGGCGGCCAGCGACTGGAACGTGCGCCCCGAGCACCCCCACTGGCCGCTCGTGTGGCTCACCGTGCTCACCCAGGTGGCCGCCGGCGTGAGCCTCACGGTGACCGACCTGGGTGACCGCGCCACTGCGGCCGGGCTCGCGTCAGCGGCGCTCGTCGGCTCGCTCGCCCACCTCGGTCGTCCGGGCCTGGCCTGGAAGGCGCTGCGGAACCTGCGTCGCTCCTGGCTGAGCCGGGAGGTGGCCGTCTTCGGCCTCTACGCGCCGATGGCCCTCGCCGCCATCGTCCTCCCGGCGCTGGCTCCGGTGGCCGCCCTCGTCGGTGTCGCCGGGGTGTACGCCTCGGCCCGCCTCTACATCGTGCCGGGCCGCCCCTCGTGGAACTCCTCGCTGACGCTCGCCGCCTTCGCGGCCACCGGCCTGGCCGTGGGACCGCTGCTCACGGGTCACCTGTGGCTGGGCGGAGCGGGCGTCGCCTTGGCCCTCGGTTCGCTGGCCGCCAACGTGGGCCGGCTCTGGGGCGATCCGGATGTGTCTCGTGGCGGGACCGCCGAGCTGTACCGTCACCGCCTGCGGGGATGGACGCTCCTGCGACTGGGCCTGGCCGCCGCCGGGCTCGCCGCGGTCGTCGCGGGCGTGGTCGTCGCGGGCGTGGTCGTGGTGCTCGCCGCGGAGGTCGTGGGCCGCTGGCTCTTCTACGCCACCGTCGTGCCCGCCAACATGCCGGGCTCGTTCTGGCGCCGCGCCGCCGGGAGCCATCGATGACGGTGCTGGGACTCGGCAAGCGGCTGCTCGGGCTCGATCACGGTGGCGACCGGTACCAGTACGTCAACGATCCGGTGCGGGGCCCGGTGCACGCGTCCCGGGGTGCGGACCGCTGGGTGAAGAGCACCTGCGGCTACTGCTCCGTGGGCTGCGGGATGCTCCTGGGCGTCCGCGGCGATCGCGTGGTGACGGTGGCTGGTGATCCCGACCACCCGGTGAACCGCGGGCGCCTCTGCCCCAAGGGGCTCTCGGAGCACCACACCCTCACCGCGCCGGGCCGGCTCACGACCCCCACGATCGCCAGCGCCCAAGTGAGCTGGGACGACGCCCTGGATCGGGTCGTCGGCGACTTCCACCGCCTCCTCGATGAGCACGGACCGGAGTCGGTGGCGATCCTCTCGACGGGGCAGCTCGTCACCGAGGAGTTCTACGCGCTCGGCAAGCTGGCCCGGCTCGGCATGGGCCTGGCCCAC
>JBKJSO010000231.1:0-3083 GCA_046595835.1 Acidimicrobiales bacterium
CTCCGCCGAGGCGACGGCCAACGCCACCATCGCCGATAGCACCAGGCTGGCAGCGAGGGGGGCGCGAAACCAACGCGGCCACGATCGCCGAGTGCCGAGGGCCGCACCGGCCAACGCGCAACACGAGCACCACGCGACCACGAGCGCGAAGACCCACCCCCGCGGCAGGCCAATTCCGGTCAGCCCATCGTGCGGTACGAACCGCATCCACAACGTGCCCAGCGCGAACGCCGCGAACGAAGCCGCGGCGGCCTCGATCACCCACCGCATGGCGAACACACCGCATGCTCGGGCTCATCGGTATGCGGCGTACGCCACCCCGCCGGCCAGGAACGCGCACGACAGCGCCAGCATCTCCAAGTCCTGCCGGAACAGCACCGGCCGGTACTGCAACGGCAGCAGGGCCTCGGAGGCGAGCGTCGCGAGTGTCGCCACCACGAGCGCCGGGTGGGTCAGCAAGGACCTCGGCGGAGCTGTGCCGCCCGGATCGAGATCGTCCATCAGCCCGGCCCTACTCCTTGAAGCAACCCTCGAACGGGATGCCCAAGCCGGCGACGATCTCCGCCGCCTTGGACTGGAGCTCGAAGAGCGCCTGGTTCTGGGCGTTCTCCGAGCCCTTGGCGTCGCCGGCCGCCGCCAGCCCCTCCGATTCGGTGAGCTTGCGCCCCGACTCGGCCAGCAGGCCCGTAGCCTCTGCCCACCGGCCCGCGATGTTCGCAGGCGCCTCCAGCGCGCCGAGCTCCTCGCCCCATTGCTCAACCACGGCGCCGATGCCACTCTGCTTCTGGCCACCCTCGCCATCGGGATCCGACAAGGCCGCGATCTTCGGTGCGGTCGCTCGGCAGATGTTGTCGGCCGCCGCTGCGAACGCCACGAACTCCGACGTCGTCACCAGCGTCACCGACTCGGGCCCAGACGTGGAGGTCGTCGTTGGCCCCGCCTTCTCTCCACCGTTGTTGCACGACGTGGCGAGTAGGGCGACGAGGGCCAGGCCGACGACCGCGCGTGTCCAGAGGTGCTGTCGCATCGAACACATCCCTTCTCAAGGAAAGGCGGCAACCTGCCGCCCCGGAAATCGAAAGACGCCACACTCATCCGTGATGCCGTGGCGAAGCTCGGTGAGGTAGGGGCTGATCAAGCCGGATTCGACCCACCGCTGGCAGACGGGACCGGCCGACGCTGCTGGGCCGGGTGTCGAGTGGCTCACGCCGTCGTGGGCCACGGCGCACCCCCAATCGACCCGGAAAGCGCTCTGGCGGCGCCAAAGGTGCCGGGCGGATCGCCAAGGATGCGGTGGACGACCGCTTCAGACGAACTGAACTCCTCGCGCTTCGACACGGCGGCCTTCCGGCCCTTCGTCGTCACCTTGTAGGTCCGGCGCCGGCGGCCGCTGTGGCTCTCCCAAGTGCTTGACATGAGACCAGCTCCCTCTAGGCGATGAAGCGCTGGATACACGGTGCCTTCGGCGAGATCGAGCGATCCACCGCTGCGCCAGCGGAGCTCCTCGATGATTGCGTAGCCATCCCCCGCGCCGTCGCCAACGATGACCAACAGCAGCAGGTCGAGATTGCCCCGCACCAGATCCGACCGCATACCTAGACACACTATAGCCTAGACAGTCTAGGCGCCCCGAACGTTCAACGACGGAGACACCGTGGCCGCGTAAAGCGGCGCGTCGCTGGCGCGCTTCGCTTGGAGTTGCGCAGCGTGACGATCGTCGCCGTCACACGCCCCGGATCACTCCGACCAGGATTGTCGCCACGCCGATGACGTTGGCAGGCCCGCTCGACGCGAGCAGCTTCCAACCCAGAGAGCGATCGGCGAAGTGGTCATCGACGTGTTGGCGCCAGTTGGCGATCGTCGCTAGACCCCCGGTATCCACGGATCAGACGAGCACCGAACGCTCGCCGAATAGCCCGTGCGGACGCCGCACTGGAGACGCGCAGATCGGCGCGTAGCGGGGGTCGCCCTGGCGTACTGGTGGGAGGCGCTCGTCACGGCCCATCGGGGACGTCGGGACCGCGATCCGCGGCGAACGGGATCGGATTCTCGGCCGGGCTTCCCGTCTCGCTTCGGAACCAGTGGAGGCTGACTGCCAGCACCCACACCGGGAGGGCGAAGAAGGCCATGCCGCCGGAGAATCCCAGGGCGACGAGGACAGCGGTGGTGACGAAGCCGAGTCGGCAGAGCCACCGCGGGAACGACCCCGATCGACGAGCCGAGACCGTAGCAACGGCCACCATTACCGCGGCCGCCCACAGGGCGTAGATCGCCAGTACGACGTAGCCGAGTTGCGGCAGGACCGCTTGGCCAACCTTGAGCACATCGTCGGTGTCGAACAAGTCACCGAACGCGAGGGTCATCGGGACGGTGACGAGGGCCGCCGTGCCGAGGAGCGTCAGGACGACGAACACCAACCCGGCGGAGAACATGACGTTGGCGAGTGTGGCGGCACGGGTGTCGACAGGCTGAAGCGATTGGCGGAGATGGTGAAGGAACCAGAGGAACACGAACGCCGAGGCGGCAAGGAGAGCTCCGCCGGCGATGTTGCCGACCCGGTTGCTCGTGCTCGCGAAGTAGGCGTCGAAGGTGGCATCCTCGTCGCCGAAGCTCCCGAGGAGTGTGCCGATTGGGACGAGGCCGCCGATGAAGAGGACAACGAAGAGGACACCGCTCGCCGCGCCTGCCCGCCCCGGCTCGCGCTGCTCGTACATGGCGTCCTAGTCCACCACGTGTCCGGGGACTCTGCCCGCGGCTGTGGCGACACGCGCTTCGAGGACCGAGGTGCACATTCACGCAAGGCACTCGACGCGCCGATGGCACGTCTTCACGCTGGTCATGATCCCGCACCGAACGCTCGCACCGAACACCGCCCCAGCGGCCACTGCCGAGCGCGGATAGCGGCGCTTCTCGCGTGCGTTCTCGACCCGGCCATCGGCGCACCCTCGACTCGGGATATTGGGACGCTGGTCTGGGATGGCTCGCTCTCGTTGCGCGATCGGTGTACGAGGGCACGGTGCTGCGCTCGACCTCGGTCTCATGTCCGTTGGCGAATCGCTCCGGCCGGCACTTCGGTGACTGAA
>JBKJSO010000301.1:0-3624 GCA_046595835.1 Acidimicrobiales bacterium
TGAGGAGACCTACTACCAGGAGATGACGAAGGTGGCGGAGGTGTTCGGCGTGCCGCGCGCCGACCAGCCCGCCACGCTCGCCGACTTCCGCGCCTACGTCGATGACACGCTCGCCACCATCGACGTCACGCCGATTGGCAAGGAGCTCGCGTCGTTCATCCTCGATCCCGAGCTGCCCCTCGGTCTGCACGTGCCCTTCGCCCCGCTGCTCGGCCTGCAGCGTCGCTTCACGCTCGGCACCATCCCCGCTTCGATCCGCGAGCAGCTTGGTGTGGCGTGGTCGGCTGACGACCAACAGCGCTTCGAGCGTGCCGAGCGGCGCGTGCGGTCGATCTTCCGCGCCACGCCCCGCAGCCTGCGCACGTCGCCGAACCGCATCACCGGTCCGCTGCTGCTATGGCAGGCGGCGCGACACGTTCGCCAGTGGGAGAAGCGCCAGCAGGGGCACGGACAGCAGCCGCTCGGATCGGGCTCCACCGCCGCCTGATCGCCCACCAGTCCGATGGGGCTTGAGCTGTGGTCACCGTCTGCACGGCGGAAGCAGACGGTGACCACGAGCTCGGCACCAGACCGGGGAGGTGGCCCGGCCCGTGGTGGGCTAGTCGACGAAGGTCGGTGCCGCGGCCGACTCGAGGATCTGGTGGCACACGGTGGCGATGCGCTCCGCCCACACCCGGTACCCCTCGGGACCGGGGTGGAAGCGGTCGGCGCAGAGCATCACGCGGCCAGCCTTGCGGCTGAGGCCCGGCGGACGGCTGGCGATGTCGACGGACACGACGTGGGCGTGGCGGGATGCGACGCGTGCCCGGGCGACGTCGAACCAGCGGGCGCCCGCGCCGGCCAGTGACCGCAGCGGCTGGGCCAAGCGATCCGCCATCGCCATGTCGGGAAGGGTCAGCAGCACCACGGGGACGGGTGACAGGCGGGTGAGCACCTCGTCGAGCTGCGCTGCGTAGCGAGCACGCGGTGTGGCGGACGCGACGTCGTTGGCGCCCACGCAGATCACCACGAGATCGGTGACCATCAGATCGAGCTGCGGCAGCTGCCGACCGAGCACGTCGATCACCCGAGCGCCGGGGACGGCGAACATCGAGACCTCGACTGGGCGCTCGAGCAACCGAGCGGTGAGGTGAGCAGGCGTGTCGGTGATGTGGTCGCAGCCCAAGCCGGCGGCAAGGCTGTCGCCCAGCCACGCGATGCGGATCGGGCGGGCGCCGAGGCCTCCACCGATCAGGCCCGACCCGGGCAGGGCCTCGACGAACGGCTTGGCGCCGCCGCGGGCCCGCCGGGCCTCCCATGCGCACACGGCCCACACAGCTGGTGCTGCGGCCATCCCGACTGGAGCGATCGATCGTGCCCGCATCGTGTGCATCCCTCCGGTGATCATGGACTACTGATCACATCGGATCAGCCTGTGAACTCCTGAAGCCCAGATCTCTGCCCATATGAGACGATGTCGGCTGTCCGCGAACGCCATGTTGCCTGCACGACCCCTGACCGATCCATCGCTGCCAGCGAACCGATCGATCCCGCCCCCGCGACAGCGCTCGAGGACAGCAGAGATCGGACGACCAGGAGGACCAATCGACATGGGCACAACGAAGCGACTGGTGGCCGCGGCCACCATTGGGATCACGAGCCTCGGGGCCCTAGCCCTCCAGGTGGGCACGAGCAGCGCTGGGGGCGTTGTCGCCCGCGCCGAGATGAAGAACCAGGCGGGCGCCGTGATCGGCGAGGTCGTCTTCAAGAAGCACGGCCACGACATCATCGGCATCGCCGACGTGACCGTGCCGTCGACCAGCGGCGAGTTCCACGGGTTCCACATCCATGCGAACAACCTCGACACCACACCAGCGGACGGCCAGCCCGACGGCTGTCTCGCCACCGGTGGCTTCGCCTCCGTCGGGGGCCACTGGGACGTCGGGTCCCACAACCATGGCGCCCACACGGGTGACCTGCCCGTGTTGATGCGGGATGCCAACGGGCACGCCCAGACCACCTTCACGATCGGCAAGTTCCAGCCCGGCGACATCATCGGCCGAGCCGTGGTCGTGCACATGGGGGCGGACAACTACGCCAACATCCCGAGCCGGTACCAGTCGAACATCGCCTCGACCCCCGGTCCCGACGCGACCACCCTGAGCAACGGGGACGCCGGTCCCCGGTACGCCTGCGGGGTCATCGTCTCGAGCGACGACACCGAGGGCTGAGCCGACGCTCCCTGCCTCCCGACCCGCGTCGCCTTCGAGCGGCCCGGGCCGGGAGGTGCGCGACGTCCGACCCGAGACCCAACCTGCGCGATGCTGACCCGGTGAACGAGCGCAACGTCCTCGGCGGCGAGCTGGAGCCCTGCGGCACCGATCCCGTCACCGGCTTCTACCGGGATGGCTGCTGCGCAACAGGTCCGGAAGACCTCGGCAGCCACACGATCTGCGCGGTGGTCACCTCGGAGTTCCTCCACCACCAGCGCGGCATCGGCAACGACCTCTCCACCCCGATGCCGCAGTACCACTTCCCCGGCCTCGTGCCCGGCGACCGGTGGTGCGTCACAGCCGTCAACTGGGCCCGGGCCTACAACGACGGCGTGGCCGCCCCGGTGGTGCTGGCTTCGACCAACGAGGCGGTGCTCGAGATCGTCACGCTCCACGCCCTGCAGGAGCACGCCGTCGACGTCCCCGCCGACCCGAGCGCCCTTGAGGGCTGAGGGCCGTACGATCCGGGCATGGCAGCCACGTTGATCGGCACGGTCCCGTCCACCCTTCCCGAGGACGACGACCACCCCTACCGCTCAGGGGCTTGGCGCCCGAACACCCGCGAGTGGGACGCCGACGATCTGGAGGTCGAGGGCGAGCTGCCCGCCGACCTCGCGGGCGTGTACCTCCGCAACACCGAGAACCCGCTCCACCCGTCGATCGGCAAGTACCACCCCTTCGACGGTGACGGCATGATCCACCAGATCGCCTTCGCCGACGGACGGGCCGGCTACCGCAACCGCTTCGTGCGCACCGATGGGTTCCTCGATGAGCAGGAGGCGGCGGAGTCGCTGTGGACCGGCATGCTCGGCCACCCGCAGCAGTCAAAGCGCGACGATGGTTGGGGCGCGCGGGGCCGCATGAAGGACGCGTCGAGCACCGACGTGATCGTCCACAACGGCAAGGCCCTCACCAGCTTCTGGCAGTGCGGCGACCTCTACGAGCTCGACCCCCGCACCCTCGAGACCACCGGCAAGGCCGCGTGGGTGCCCGGGTTCCCGAGCCCCACCGGCGTATCGGCCCACACGAAGCTCGACGAGCGCACCGGCGAGCTGCTCGTGTTCGGCTACGGCAAGGACGCCCCCTACATGCACTACGGCGTGGTTGGCGCAGATGGTCGCCTCGAGCACTCCATCGACATCCCCCTGCCCGGCCCACGGCTCCCCCACGACATGGCCTTCACGGAGCACTACGCGATCCTCAACGACCTGCCGCTGTTCTGGGATCCCGAGCTCCTCGCGCAAGACGTGCACCTCCCCCGCTTCTACCCGGAGGTGCCCAGCCGCTTCGCGGTGGTCCCCCGCCGGGGCAGCACCGCCGACCTCCGCTGGTTCGAGGCCGACCCCACCTACGTCCTGCACTGGATCAACGC
>JBKJSO010000456.1:0-3515 GCA_046595835.1 Acidimicrobiales bacterium
ACCATCATCAAGATCAACGCGATCACCGTCGCCGCCGACAGCGGTGACGAGCTGGCCCAGCGGTTCGCCAAGCGGGCCGGCGCCGTCGACGGGCAGGACGGCTTCGAGGGCTTCGAGTTGCTGCAACCGACCGACGATCGCACCACCTGGCTCGTCGTCACCCGCTGGCGCGACGATGACGCCTTCAACGCGTGGGTGAGCAGCCCGGCGTTCGGTGTCGGCCACCAGAGCGAGGCGAAGGCACAGGATGCCGAGCAGGCGCATGCGCACGGCGGCGCGCAGGCCCACGGTGGGGGTGGGGGTGCTGACGAGACGCCCAGGCCGGTAGGGGTCTCCTCGGAGCTGTGGAGCTACGTGGTGGCCGGCGGCTCGTCGGGCCAGGGCTGAGCAGCGGCTCGATGACGTCGGGGATCTCGTCATGACCTTGCGGCAGGTCCACGCTGACTTCGCGTGGGTCGTGGTGGTGACCAACGCGGCCGTCGGCCTGTGGGCGCTGGCGGCGCACTACCGCGAGCAGCTGCGAGTGCCAGCGCTCTGGCGAGCGACCGTCGCCGCCGAGCTCACGATCTTCCTCGAGGTGATGCTCGGTGTGTCGCTCGTGGCGATCAAGCACTTCGACGTCGCCCAGTTCCATGCGTTCTACGGCTTCGTCGCAGTGGCCACCGTCGGCATCATCTACAGCTATCGCCAGCAGGTGGCTGCCCACCGGTACCTGCTCTACGGCTTCGGTGGCCTGTTCCTCATGGGCCTCGCCCTGCGCGCCATCGTCATCTCACCCATCCCCACGCCTTGAGCTGGTGCTGCGAGCCCGGTGAGCTTCCCCGACGCGTCCGCGGAATCAGAGGTGCACCACGGGGCAGGTGAGGGTGCGTGTGATGCCGTCGATCATCTGCACGCGGCTCACCACCATCTTGCCGAGCTCGTCCACGGTGGCTGCCTCGGCGCGGGCGATCACGTCGTAGG
Organism: Acidimicrobiales bacterium; assembly: GCA_046595835.1. Taxonomy (GTDB): domain Bacteria; phylum Actinomycetota; class Acidimicrobiia; order Acidimicrobiales; family VFJN01; genus VFJN01. The sequence continues at coordinate 964 of JBKJSO010000456.1, forward strand.
GGCCGGTGACGTCTTCGGCCGATACGACACCGTCGATCCCGTCCACCTCCGTGGCCACCTGGGCGGCCTTGCCGACCTCGGTCTGGATCAGGATGTACGCACTAACGGCCATCGAGCCTCCTCGTCGTGTGGGACGACCGCATCGTAGTCACGGCAGGGCAGCAGGAGATCCGGGGGGTGACGCGGAACAAAGGGGTCGTGAGCACACACGAGCACCAGGTTCGGCTGGTCGCCGATGAGCAGGACGACGTCCTCGCCACCCTCCAGCTTGTGCGCGGCGACGATGCCCTCGAGACCCGCCTGTTCGGCCAGCTCGTCGACCTCCTCGTCGAGGCGATGTTCCTGGAGCTGCGTCAGAGCTTCGCCAACGGTGACCTCGAGCGTGAGGACTACCTCTCCCAGCTCGGCACGCTCGCCCAGACGTGCCGCGACGCGGGGCTCCTCCCGCTTCCCAGCCGGGGCCTCTGAGCGACCCGGGCCGCAGGGCCTCGTGGGTACCCTGCGCAGATGCCGGTGATCTCGTACGACGAAGCCCTGCGCGACCGGGTGGCGGGCAACCTCGCCGGGCACGAGCGGCGCGTGCTCGAGCTGGGGGAGCACCGCCACGCGGCCGTGGCCGTCGTTCTCGTCGACTCGAAGCCAGGTGAGGATCGCGTCGACCCGCATCAGCCGACCGACGCCGAGATGGACGTCATCCCCGGCGGCTCGGGCGGGCTCGACGGTCGCATGGTGGGCGTCTCGGGGGGCGCGGCGTTCCTGCTCTGTCGCCGCGCCGCTGGGCTGAACCGTCACGCCTCGCAGTGGGCCTTACCCGGTGGCCGACTCGACGCGGGCGAGACCGTGATCGACGCGGCGCGGCGGGAGCTGGCCGAGGAGCTCGGCGTGTCCCTGGGCGCCGACACCGTCCTCGGGCTGCTCGATGACTACGCCACCCGCTCGGGCTACGTCATCACCCCGGTGGTCCTGTGGGGCGGGGGCGCCCTGGAGATGCACCCCGAGCCCGGGGAGGTGCTGGCGGCCTACCGGGTGGGCCTGCACGAGCTGCTGCGCGACGACTCACCGCGGTTCGTGTCGATCCCGGAGAGCGATCGGCCCGTGGTGCAGGTGCCGCTCGGGAACGATCTCATCCACGCGCCCACGGGCGCCGTGCTGCTCCAGATGCGCTGGCTCGGCCTCGAAGGGCGGGGCGACCCGGTGGCCGACTTCGAGCAGCCCGTCTTCGCCTGGGGCTGAACCCGTTGGGGTTACCGGGCCAGGCGCTTGTCGAGCTCGCGCAGCTCGTCCTTGAGCGCCTGCGGGAGGGTGTCGCCGACGCTGGCGTAGTGCGCCTCGATCTGGGAGAGCTCGGCTCGCCACGACTGGGGGTCGGCCGACAGCAGCTCGCCCATGGTGGCGTCGTCGATGCTGAGGCCGGTGCGGTCGATGGCGCCGGGGGTCGGCACGCGCCCGATCGGGGTGTCGACTGACTCGCCGGTGCCCGCAACGCGCTCGACGACCCACTTGAGCACTCGGCTGTTCTCGCCGTAGCCGGGCCAGAGGAACTTGCCGTCGTCGCCCTTTCGGAACCAGTTCACCCAGAAGAGCTTGGGCAGCTGCGCGCCGTCGCGCTGGCCGATCTCGAGCCAGTGCTCGAAGTAGTGGCCGACGTTGTAGCCAGTGAACGGGAGCATGGCGAAGGGGTCGAACCGCAGCTCACCCACCACGCCCGCGGCGGCGGCCGTCTTCTCCGAGCTCATGATCGAGCCCAGGAACACGCCGTGCTGCCAGTCGAACGACTCGGTGACGAGGGGCACGTTGGTGCCGCGGCGACCGCCGAAGAGGATGGCCGAGATCGGCACGCCGTTCGGGTCCTCCCACTCCGGGGCGATCGACGGGCACTGGGAGGCAGGGGCCGTGAACCGGGCGTTGGGATGGGCGGCCGGGGCATCGGAGCTCGGCGTCCAGTCGTTGCCCTTCCAGTCGATCACGTGCTCCGGTGGGGCCGACAGGCCCTCCCACCACACGTCGCCGTCGTCGGTGAGTGCCACGTTCGTGAAGATGGAGTTGGCGTGCAGCGTGGCGATGGCGTTGGGGTTGGTGTCCTCGCCGGTGCCGGGGGCCACCCCGAAGAAGCCAGCCTCCGGGTTGATGGCGTAGAGGCGCCCGTCGTCGCCGAACTTCATCCAGGCGATGTCGTCGCCCACCGTCTCCACCTTCCAGCCGGGAAGGGTGGGCACCATCATCGCCATGTTCGTCTTGCCGCAGGCCGAAGGGAAGGCCGCCGCCACGTAGACCTTCTCGCCCCCGGGAGGCGTGACGCCGAGGATGAGCATGTGCTCGGCCATCCAGCCGTCGCGGCGGGCCATGGTGGAGGCGATGCGAAGGGCGAAGCACTTCTTGCCGAGGAGGGCGTTGCCGCCGTAGCCCGAGCCGTAGCTCATGATCTCGCGGGTTTCAGGGAAGTGGACGATGTACTTGTTGTCGGCGTCGCACGGCCACGAGACGTCGGCGCGGCTCGTGCCGTCGGCCAGGGTGAGCGGGTAGCCCACCGAGTGCAGGCAGGGCACGAAGTC
>JBKJSO010000035.1:0-6085 GCA_046595835.1 Acidimicrobiales bacterium
CGCACGGTTGAGCCCGGCGCAGATGCCGCCGCGAACAGGTTCATCGTTCCGATGACGTTGATCTCGTGGATCGACCGCGACCGCATCTGCGTGGAGTCGACCACCAGGAAGGTGTGCACGATCGTGTCGATCCGGGCGGCCTTCACGATCCGAGCGAGGATCGAGTAGCTCTCGTCGCTGCGGACGTACTCGGTGCGCTCGAGCTGCACCTCGGGCTCGAAGCGATCGAGACCGACGATGACGTCGACGTTCGGGTCGGCTTCGAGCGCCTGGGCGACCCGGCCGCCCCAGAAGGTGCCCAGCCCGGTGATGAGCACTCGCTTACCCATGGTGCACCACCGACTCGTCGATGTCCTTGGCGCGCATCAGCTCAACCGAACCAGATCGATTGACGGCTGCGGAGCATGTCGAACAGTGCCTCTTGGATCTTCTGGCGGATCCCTTCGGACTCGTCCATGATCCGGCTGCGCGAGTAGCGGGGCTGATCGGGCTCGACGTCGAGGTGCACGGGGTCGAGCACGCGGATCTTGATCTTGGCTGGGAAGGCGAGCATGGCGCCGAGCGGTCCAAAGGCCAGCATGTTCGCCGTGATCGGTACGTACGGCACGCCGAGGAGCTTGGCCAGCTGCGGGCTCTTCCAGAGCGTGGGCATGGCCTCCTCGGAGCCGATGACGGCGATCGGGATGATCGGCACGCCGGCCCGCATCGCGATCTGCACGAACCCACCGCGGCCGAAGCGCCGAAGCTGGTAGCGCTCGCTGAAGGTCTTCCCGGTTCCCTTCGTCCCCTCCGGGAAGACGAGGGCCAGCTGCTCCTGCTCGCGCAGCAGCCGGTAGGCGTTGTCAGGGTGGGCGAGCACACCACCGACGCGCGACCACATCGTGCCGACGACGGGCATGCGCTTGAACATCTCGTCGGCCAAGCCGTAGACGGGTCGACCCAGCTCGGTCTCGATCCCGTGCATGATCGCGGGAGCGTCGGAGGGGATGGCGCCGGCGTGGTTCGACACGAGCAGGGCGCCGCCCTTGGTGGGGATGTTCTCGAGCCCTTCCCACTCGACGCGGTGCCACGACCGATAGAGCGGGTCGTAGATCCGACGGGCGATCTCACGCATGTGCTCCGAGCGACCCCATTCGTCGACGTCGGAGCGTCGAGGATCATCGAGCTCGACGGGTGGCCCCGGGGGGGTCGGCACCGGCACGAGGGCCACGGAGTGGGGGGCCTCGTTGCGGAGGTCGATGGTGGCGGGGTGCGCCGCCGCGGTGAGGGTCGCCTTCTTGGTGACGTTCGCTCGTGCACGCGGCGGCGCCGTGGTGGCCCCACTGGTGGCTGCCCGTTCCGTGGCCTTTGTGGGCTTCGTGGGCGGCATCGCGGCGATGCTAGCGCCCGCGACTGCGGCCGCCCCCAGTCGGGGTCGGCATCGGGTCGGGATCCACTCCGGGATCGACTCCGGGATCGCTCCGCTGCCTGGAGGAGGCCGCGCTACCAGCCGTCCGCGTCATCGCGGTCGCTCAGCCAGCGCTGGCCGACCTCGCAGTCGTCCTGGCGCGGGCACCACCGGCACGGCGCCCCCGGACGCAGCACCGGCTCGCGCTCCTCGTGCCGGAGCGCGATCGCGGCGTCGATCCCGTGGACGACCCGCTCGAGGGCGCTGCCCAGCAGATCCTCGGTGACGCGCTCGTCCTGCAGCCGGGCGCCGTCGAGGTAGTAGGTGGCGAGCAGTCGGGGCGGTACGCCGAGCCGGACCGCCTCGATGAGCGCGTAGAAGCGGAGGTCGTCGCGGTGGTTGGGGGCGAACCCGCCGGTCTTGAGGTCGATGAGCACCTTGCCGGCCCGCGTGCCCTCGGGACGGCCGATCGTGAGGTCGACCTTCCCGGAGAGCACCACTCGGTCGTCGCACAGGTCGGCCCGGAGGCGGCTCTCGGGCACGGGGCGCCACCGAGCCTCGAGGGGCGGGAAGCACTCGAGGAACATGGCGACTCGCTCGACGGCCTCACCGTGCAGCTCCGCCCGCTCGCCCTCGCCGAGGCCGCCCAGGTAGTCGGCGATGCGGTCGTTGCCGGCGATGAGGCGGGCGATGGCCTCGTCGACGAGCTGGCCGGGCGGTGGGTCGCCTCGCCAGCTGATCGACAGCTCGATGGCCTTGTGGGACACGACGCCGCGCGCGTTGGCGCTGTTCCACGCGAACTCCTCGTCGTCACGGGCGAGGAACAGGCCCTCGCAGCCGTGCACGGAGGCGAGGAGGTGCTTGCTGACCCAGAGCGCCTCGCCGGCGGGCAGCCGCTCGACCAGGGGAGCGAGGCGCTCTTGCAGCTCGGAGCGGAGCTCCGCGCGCAGGCGCGGGTCGAACGCCGGGCGCTCGCCGGGCCGAGCGCCCAGGGCGGCGAGCACCTCGGCCTGGGCGGGGTTCAGGCCGCCAGCGGGCGCGTCGTCGGTTCGGCCCGGCTCCTCCTCGTCGTCAGCGATCGGGGGGAGGGGGTCGACGAGCTCCACGGAGCCATTGTCACACCTCGCGAGTTGACTGGCGGGGTGGTGCAGTCCTCGTCCCTCCGATTTGCTCAGGCGGTCCAGAACCTCGCGGTGGCCGCGCGCCGCCTGGGCCTCGTGATGCCCGGGTTCCGCAGCCCACCGCGCTTGGTGGGGGTGCAGCGGTCGATCAAGCGGTGGCCGGGCGGGGCCACGGTGGCCGTGGTGGTGCGCGATCGGCCGTGGCCCGCCGTGCAGTCCGACCTCATCGAGGGGGTCATCGCCGCCAATGCCCTGGTGAGCCCCGCCGCGGATCGGGCCCGGGCTGAGCTGTGGCTCGCCCTCGAGACCGATCGTGCTCCCGTGCCGTCGCGCGTCGAGGCCGCCTGACCGGTACGGTCGGCTCGATGCGCTCCTGGCGGCTGCTGGCCTCTCGGCTGGCCATCAACGAGGTCCACGTCGACATCGCCTACGCGGACGTCTTCGTGGTGCTGCGGGACGGCGACGAGCGCCCCGGGCCCAACGACTGGGAGGCCACGGTGCGCACGGCCGAGCGGCACCACCTCCCGCCAGGCACCTATGAGCTGCGCGTCGCCACCCCCGACGACCTCGTCCTCAGCGGACACGCGATGCTCCGCTTCAGCGACGGGCATCAGCACCTCTTCCGGGGCGACGGCGAGCTGGGCGGCGTCGATGCTGCCGTAACCTGACGGCGCACTCGCCCGGGTGGCGCAACTGGTGGACGCGGAGGGCTTAAACCCCTCTGGCCCCTCGGGGCTGTGTGGGTTCAAATCCCACCCCGGGCACGGAAAACCTTGACTTTCTGGTTGACTCTGATCGTCGAGAAATCATCCGCTCACGGATTGCCAACGCATCCGGTACGAGCCAGCGGCATGCGTTGATGACCTTCGCCATGTGCGCACCGAAGGTGGCCACCAGAACCAGCTCGCCCACCAAACCGTCCGCGTCGCCGACGTCACTGGCGGGCCCGTCGCGTTGAAGAAATCTCGATCTGAGTCGCGCAAGTCTCCGGCTGGGATGCTTTGTACCTTGATGGATCAAGAACGGTCAGACTTCGAGCGGTTCGTCCGAGAGGTCGAGCCACGGCTGCGTCGAGCCCTGGTCGCTGGGTTCGGGCCGCTGGTCGGACGTGAGGCCGCGGCTGATGCGTTGGCGTGGGCCTGGCAGAACTGGGATCGGGTGGCCGAGCTCGAGAGCCCGGTCGGCTACCTCTACCGGGTGGGGCGGACGTTGGCGGCCCGCAGCCAGGGACGCGACGTGCCCGTGGCCGAGCCGGCACCGTCGATCGCCTCGCCGGATGACCCGTTCGAGCCCGGTCTCGCGCCGGCGATCGCTCGCTTGTCGGATGCTCAGCGGTGCGCAGTGGTCCTGGTGGTCGGCTTCGGGTACACGCTGCGTGAGGCGGCCCAGATCCTCGATGTGACGGCGTCGACGGTGCACCGGGATTGTGAGCGGGCGCTGACCCGCCTGCGGTCGGAGCTGGAGGTTGAGAATGCCCACTGAGCTCGAACAGCAGCTCGCTCGATTCGCCGAGGTGCTCGACCGCGACGCGCCGACGATCGCGTTCGACGACCTGATCGGCCGTGGAACCGTCGCTGTCGATGTGGACCTTCTCGAGCGCTCATCGTCGGATCGGGCCTCCCGCGTCAACGGCGTTCCGTGGAGCGACACCACGCCCAGTCACGACGAGAGCGGCGAACGCGACGTGCTGATCGAGCTCGCCCCCGCGGTGGCCGCCCGCCGGCCGGCCTGGCGGCGAGTGGCGGTGAAGGTTGCGCTCGGAGTGGCGGCGGCCGCCGTGTTGGTCATCACCCTCGCGGCGATCGAGCGGGGCGGCGACGAACCCAACCCGGTGGTCGACTTCCCGGACCTGACGACGACCTTCGTGTCGCCGAGGAACGGCTTCTCCGTCGGCTACGTCGACCGGGGCGAGGTGACCATCACGCCGGCCACGGACTCGTTGGAACGGGGCAATCCATTCAACAGCTTCGACGTCCTCGACCCAGGCTCGTCCGCCGTGTTCGGCGGCACATCGACGATGCTGCCGGAGGGCGGCGGCCTGTGCTCCTACGACGCTGGCGAATCGATCCCCTGCCCCTCGATCGAGGAACAGATCGAGCAGAAGCTCCTCAACCTGCCCGGCGCCTGCGGCGTCCCTCGCAGCCAGCAGAAGGCGATCACCATTGACGGGCACTCAGGCCGGGTCGTCGAGTGCACGAACCACATCGAGGCGTCGCTCACCGCCGGCGACCGGCTCTACATCTTCACCCTGTCGCACGAGCGCGACGACGGCCGAGCGGTCTTCGACGCCTTCGTCGCCACCATCGACCTGACGCCGGAGATGGCGGTCGACTTCCCGAACCTGACGGACACCTTCGTCTCGCCGACCTACGGCTACTCCTTCGGATCCAGGCGGGAGCCCACCCCGGCCACGGAGCGCTGGGATCCCAGCAACCAGCCGGTCGACGACATCTACGACGACCACCGGCTCGATACCGTGGAGACCGGCTACGGCGCCGTCCTCGAGGGCGCGTCGACACCCGTCCCGAACGGCGTCTCGATCGATGGCTGGGTCGACCAGTACGTCACGCCGCTCGCCGCCGGCGGCTGCGGGCAGCCTCGCGATGAGCAGGAGGCGATCACCATCGACGGGCAGCCGGGCCGGATCGCCGAGTGCCAGGACCAGATCGATGCGACCGTGGTGGCCGGCGGGCGGCTCTACCTCTTCACTCTGCACCGCTCGAGCCATGACGCCAGAGCGATGTTCGATGCCTGGAACGCCACGATCGACCTGACCCCGGAAACCGCAGCAGTCCCCTAGATGCGGCCGAACAGGACCGCCCGAGCGTGGAACCGTCGGCCTTGTCGGCCTCGCGCTCGCCACCGCCTGTGGGTCTGATGCCGGTCCCGCATCGCCCACGTCCACGACACCCGACCCACCGCACGCCCCAGCCCACAACCACGAGCCACAGCCCAAGGAGCCCAGATGAAGCACAGGTTCGAAACCACGGTCGCCAGCGCGGCGACAGCCCTCGTCCTTCTCGGCGCGTGCAGCGACGGCGGAACGACGACAAGCGAAGACGGAACGACGACCCTCGCTAAGGGCAATGTGCGGTTCGTCGGGAGCACAGACCTTGGTGGTCAGACGATGGACATCACCGCCGTGGAACAGGACGGCCAAGTGACCGGCGAGGCCCGATTCAGCTTCGGGCTCATCCTCGACCTGCAGTGTGCGGAACCCGACACCGACGGTCTCGTCATCCTCGGCGGCGACGTGACTGCGGAGAACGGCGACGCCGCCGCCGTGGGCGACCGGGTGGCAGTGATCATCCGGGAAGGTGAACCCGACAGCGCCCTCATCTGGTACGAGCTTCCGCTACCGGAGGGCGAGGTGGCCGCAGGATCATGCCGAGAGTTCCTTGACTCCATCCTCCATGATCAATTCACCGGCGACTACCCCCTCGTCGACATCGCCGAAGGTGACGACATAGAGACCGGCTGAACGCCGGCAACGGCTCGGTCGGCGAGTCTCATATCTGCCGTTAGGTCGTTGTTCTGCATCACCCGGCGCCCTTGCGTTCACGCCACTCCGGGCAAT
>JBKJSO010000107.1:0-5691 GCA_046595835.1 Acidimicrobiales bacterium
CACCAAGCACCGCACCGACAGTCGCTTGGGACTGTCCGGTCTTGTCGGCAACGGCGCTCACGAGCTCGGCCTTGTTCATCGGGGCCCTCCTCAAGGGTCAGATCAGGCGAAGGTCACCGTAAACGCAGGCGTGCGTGCGTTGGTGGATGGTCCCCTGCCGAGGCGGTCCTCAGATCGCGCTAGGCACCGTGGGCGTGATCGCAGAGGCGCTGCTCGCCCGCGGCGATCGTGCCGCCGGCCACGCCCTCGAGCGCCGCGAACGGACCGCAAGGATGCGGCTGGATCCACACGTGGATCATCGGGGTCGCCGCGCCCTTGGTGAGGCCTGGGGCGCAGCTTCCGTCGGCGTCGGTGAGACCGGCCACGCGTGGTCCGGCGAAGCAGAGGTTGTCGTGCACGTGCCACTGCGTGAGCTTGCCGCCCACCTCCGGCACGTCGGCGAGGGTGTCGCCGGGGTTCATCATGAACATCGCCGCCGCCAGCCGCTTGGGTGTGACGGAGGTGTCGTAGACCAGCGACTCCGGGAAGTCCGGGTCGAGGATCTTGTCGTCGTTCATGTTGGCGGCGTTGAGGTAGTGCTCATGGCCGAGGAACCCATCGCCGATCGATACGAAGCCCATCGCCTCGGCCATGGCTGGGTCGGCGAACTTGGGGAGCCGCATGATCGAGACGGCGAGGAGGTTCTCGGCCCGGGCCTGCTCCTGGGGTGTGACCCCCTCAACGCCCCCGAGGTCGAGAGGCAACGTCGGGTCGTACGCCTTCGGGGGCACGGCCGACGCGACCTCGGCGACGGCGGCGGTCCCGCCTGTGCTGTGGAGGTGCGCGGCCTCGTGACTGTGCAGGTGGGTGCCCGCGGAGAGCATGCCCGGCACCGCCAGCGCCGCGACCAGCACCGCCACCCCGCCGGTGAGCATCGGGCTGCGGGACAGGCGACGATCGCCCAGGTGGAGCAGACCAGCCAGGACAGCAACGACGGTGAGCGCCGCCAGACTCGCAGCCAACCCGTCGGCCAGCTGGATCGGCTCCTTCGTGTCGAGGCCGTCAATGAACGAGATGCCGTTGGTCTTGGCGAGCACCCATCCTGCGAAGAACCCGACGTTGGCCAGGCCACCGAGCGCCAGCATCAGCCGACCCGGGTGAGCGAGCACGAGGGCACCCCAACCGAGCTGGATGGCAGCCACGATCGTGAAGGCGATCACCGCCTGATGGTGCTCGGAGTGGACACCGATGGCGGCGGCGTGGATGGCACCCGCGGCCAGGGAGGCGCCAGCGCCCACGGCCAACCAGCCGAGCACACCGACGGCGGCGAGCGACTGGGGCGGGTGGAGCTCGCTATCTACAGCGATGGCCACGTGATGATTCCTCCGGGTGTGGTGCCCCGGGCGCGCAGGCGGGCCCGGTGTGATGCGCCGCGAGCATACGGTCAGCGGCAACCTGCCGGACATCTCGGGAACATAACGGACACCCCCAACGCCGGGGCCTGAGCATCGGTGCCCGAGGTCAGGACCCGGGCCGAGCCGCCACCAGCACGTCACGCAGGATGGCGCGGTCGACGCGGTGCACGAAGGCGTCGTCGTCAGCTGGCGTGCGCAGGTCGAACCCCGCCGAGGTGACGAGCTCGGCGAGGGCGGCCCGCGTCAGCGTGTTGCGGTTCCACGCCAGGGCCATCGCCGCGCCCGGCACGAGCAGGTCGAACCACACCGGCAGCGCACGGCGGAGCAGAGCGGCCGGTCCGCGCTTGAGCTGGCCCGGTGCGGCTTGGGCGCCGTGCTGCACCCCGTAGGGCAGGTCGCACACCAGGAGGTCCATCGTGCGCGCCTTCAGGTGGGAGCGCGCCCCGAGCGTGTCGTCGTGGATGATGTCCACGACCCGATGCGCGGCACGATCCTTGCCTCGGCCATAGGTGACCGTGATCCGATGGGCGGGCGTGTCGCGCCCCTTGCGGAGCTTCGCCTGCTCGAGCTGGTGCTTGAGCCGCTTGTCCTTCATCCACGTGAGGATGAACTGGGTGTAGGCCTCCACGTCGCGCTGATCGAGCTCGATCCCGGTGGCGTCCATGCCGTACACAACGGCGCGGTTGAGCGACGTGCCCCGCCCGCAGGCCGGATCGATCAGGTGCACGTGCTCGCCCTTGAGCAGGCGGGTGAACGAGTCGCCGCTCTCGGCGAGGGCCACGTTCACGAGCAGGTGCGTGAACGCCTCGTTGGTCTTGCCTGCGTAGCGCTGGATCGTCACCACGTCCTCATCCATGCGGGCGAGCGGCGCGAGATGGCACGGACGGAACAAGGCCCCCTCGACCTCGAACTGGGCGTGCAGCGACGACAGGTTGGCGAGCACGGCCAGCTGCGTGCCCGTGAGCGGCTCGGTGGTGTCCACGAGCAGGTAGTCCACGCCGGCGATCGGCTGGCGGCGAGTGGCGGTCACCGTCCCACCGAGCTGCGTGCGGTCGAGCACGGCGAGCTCGGCCGCCGCGAGGTCGAAGGACGCATCGCCGTAGACCCGGTTGGCGCTGGCGCGCAGCAGGAGGGCGTAGGTGGGCACGGCGCTGGTCTAGCGCGCCGCCTGGCGACGACGCGCGGTGGCCCCCGCGTGCGCGACCGGGGTGTGCAGTGCCCTCAGGTGCCCCGGGCCGCGGCCAGACGCCGCATCGGAGGCACGGTCTTCGGCGGCTGGTGCCGAGGCGGAAGCTCGGCCAGCAGCTCCTCGCTGGCCAGGGTGATCCGTCGCACGGCCCGCTCGAAGGCGGCCTCGGTGCGCTCCGAGGTCTTCTGCACACCGCTGATCTTGCGCACGAACTGGCGGGCCGCGGCCTCGATCTCCTCATCGGTGGCCTCGGGCTCGAGCCCCCGTAGGGTGGTGATGTTGCGACACATCAGCCCGCCGCCTCACCCGCGCAGCACACCTCGAGCTCCATGCCGTCGGGGTCGCGAAAGAACAGCGACCTCAGGTCGCCGAGGCGCTGGATCTCGCCGACCTCCTGTGCCCCAGCCTGAACGAGGCGCTCCTTGGTGAGCTCGAGGGTGGCAAGGGAGTCCACGGCTAGCCCGAAGTGGTCGACGGCCCCTCGGGCACCCTGCGTGCGGCGCTCCCCGATGATCTCCTCGGCGGGCACCTCGAACACGTTCAGGGCGGCACCGCCGCCCAGATCGAGGATCTTCATCCACGGATGTACGTCGCTCTTGGCCACCTCGCCGATCACCACGGCACCGAAGGCCTCTTCGTAGAAGCCGACAGTGCGCGCCATGTCGGAGGTGAGGGTGGCGACGTGGTTGAACCCGCTGGTGATCGGCATGTCCCCATCGTCGCGCGGCCTTCGCCCTCGCTCAACGAGCGCGGTCGACGAACTGACGGGCACCGCTGTCGATCACCCAGTCATGGCCGTAGCGCACCAGCGGCGCAGCCAGGCGGGCCACCGCCTTGAGGAACCCGTTACCAGGCTCGAGGTTCGACACCAGCCGCGCCTCGGACCCGCCCGGGTGGGCGCTGATCTCGAGATGCGCGTCGCCGACCACGTCGCCGGTGATCGACGCCCGCACGGTCGTGGGCGCCCGCACCTCGTCGAGCGCGACGTCGAAGCGAACGGAGTACGGCAGTGGTGGCTGCACGAGGCAGCGCCACACCGCGTCGCCCGCGAGGTCCTCGGCATCGAACTGGCGCAGCCATGGCCACCACGTCTGGTAGTCGTCGACCTGGGTGACGGCCGCCCACACCTCAGCGGGCGTCATCGGGAGCTGGTAGCGCCGGTCGGTGTGGAAGCGCACGGTGCTCAGCCTCCCACGTCATTCCGGGGCCGACCTCAGCAGCAGCGGACCACCGGCTCCGGTGCCGTTGCCGCAGGGGTCGAGTCGCAGCAGACGGCGTCGACGTCGGCTGTGGCTCGGAGCTCCCCGCCGGCCATCTCCACGTCGGCCAGCACGGTGTAGATCTCCCACGGCTCGCCGTCGGGCGCATCGACCCACACCTTGTCCTGCAGCGCGTAGCAGCACGTCACCTGGTCCTCCGTGGCGCAGGCCAGACCCTCTCCCTGCAGGCGAGCCGTGGCCGAGACGACCTCGTCGGTCGACTCGACCTCCACCCCCAGGTGGTTGAGCGAGCCCGGCACACCGTCGCCCTGGATGAGCACGAGCTTGAGCGGCGGCTCCGTGATGGCGAAGTTGGCGTAGCCCGGCTTGCGCTTGGCGGGCGCCACCCGGAAGAGCTTCGTGTAGAACGCGACGGCCTCGTCGATGTCGGCCACGTTGAGGGCGAGCTGCACTCGTGCCATCAGTGCCTCCTGGTAGATTTATGGATCTCGATAGGTTGACTCTCGCGAAGATATCGATGCTTGTCAATATGAGAACCCAGGAGCTGCCCATGGCCCGCTCGACGCCTCCCCCCTTGCTCGCCGACCCCAGCAGCGTCTGCTGCGCGTCGGTCCTGGCCGCGCCCCTTGCCGAAGACGACGCCGTGCAGCTGGCCAGCGCCTTCGCGGCCCTGGCCGATCCCGTGCGGCTCCGGGTGCTCAGCCTCATCGCGGCAGCGGGCGAGGTCTGCAGCTGCGACCTCGAGGCACCGCTCGGCAAGGCACAGCCGACCATCAGCCACCACACCAAGACGCTCGCCGAGGCGGGTCTCATCATCGGCGAGAAGCGCGGCCGCTGGGTGTGGTGGCGGATCGTGCCCGAGCGGGTCACCGCCATCCAGCGGTCCCTCGCCTGACCCCGCCGAGCACGAGCCCCCGGCGCGTGCCACCATCCCGGGCATGACCATCAGCAAGCCCGCAGACCTCGGGATGTCGAGCGAGCGCCTCGCTCACGTCGACGCCACGATGCACGCCTACGTGGACAAGGGGAAGCTCCCCGGCGTCCAGACGCTCATCAGCCGCCACGGCGAGGTCGTCCACCACGACTGCTACGGCGTCACCGACGTCGCCACCGAGCAGGCCGTCACGCCCGAGACGATCTACCGGATCTACTCGATGACGAAGTCGATCACGAGCGTCGGGCTCATGATGCTCTACGAGGAGGGGGCCTTCCTCCTCGAGAACCCGATCACTCGTTGGCTGCCCGAGTTCGCCGACCCGCAGGTGTGGACCGGGGGCACGTCAGAGGCGCCGCAGACCCGACCGGCGGCCCGACCGATCAGCGTCCACGACGTCCTCACCCACATGTCGGGCCTCACCTATGGATTCCACTTCCAGAACCCGGTCGACGAGATGTACCGGGCCGAAGACCTGGGCAACTTCAGCGAGCCCTCCTACGACCTCGCCGAGGGGATCGGCCGCCTCGCATCGATGCCCCTCCTCTTCGATCCAGGCACGGGCTGGAACTACTCGATGTCGACCGACGTGTGTGGCCGACTCATCGAGGTGATGAGCGGTCTGCCGCTTGACGAGTACCTCCGCGAGCGAGTCCTTGGACCGCTTGGCATGCGCGACACCGCCTTCAACGCGCCCGAGTCAGAGCTGAGTCGCTGCTCCCCGCTCTACACGCGCGCCAACGGTGGTGGCCTGCACCGGATGACCGGATCCGAGTCCATGGTGCAGCCGAAGAAGTTCCTGTCGGGAGGCGGAGGCCTGGTGGGGACCGCCCCCGACTACCTGCGCTTCTGCCACATGCTGCTGCGCGGCGGCGAGCTCGACGGGGCGCGCTTGCTGAGTCCGCGCACCGTTCGCTACATGGCCCGAAACCACCTCCCCGAGGGCAAGCTCCT
>JBKJSO010000255.1:0-9600 GCA_046595835.1 Acidimicrobiales bacterium
GGCGCTCGACCGCGAGCGCTGCATCCTGTGCGATCGCTGCACCCGCTTCGCCAGCGATGTCGCAGGCGACACGCTGATCCACTTCCAAGACCGCGGCAACCAGACGCAGGTCAACACGTTCCCCGATCACCCCTTCGCCAGCTACTTCAGCGGCAACACCGTGCAGATCTGCCCGGTGGGCGCCCTCACGGCGTCGCCCTACCGGTTCAAGGCCCGCCCGTGGGACCTCGACCAGGTGGAGAGCACCTGCACCAGCTGCGCGGTCGGGTGTCGCACGCTGGTGCAGTCGAGCCGCAACGAGATCCTGCGCTACCAGGGCGTCGACATCGACCCGGTCAACTGGGGCTGGCTCTGCGACAAGGGGCGCTTCGACTTCGAGTCGGTGAACAGCGAGGACCGTCTCGGCGCCCCGCTCGTGCGCAACGGCGACGTCCTGTCGCCCGTGGGCTGGGGCACCGCCCTCTCACGGGCTGCCGCCGCCCTGCGGGAGGCCGATCCGTCGCGGGTCGCGATCCTCGGCGGCGCTCGCCTCACGAACGAAGATGCCTACGCGTGGACCAAGCTCGCCAAGGGCGTGCTCGGCACGGACAACGTCGACGCCCAGCTCGCCGACGGCCTGCCGGCGGAGCTGGTCCTCGGTCTGCCTCGCGCCACGATCGACCAGACGTTTGCTCCCGGGGGCACGGTGCTGCTCCTCGCGCCCGACCTGAAGGAGGAGCTGCCGATCCTGTTCCTGCGCCTTCGCCACGCGGTCCTGAACGACAAGGTCACCGTGGTGGAGCTCGCGCCGCGGCGCACGTCCGTGTCCGAGCTGACGGCCACCACGCTCCTGCACCGGCCCGGTTCGGAGGGTGAGGTCGTCGCCGCGCTGCTGGCCGGATCCAGCGATCGCGAGGTGGGCGGCATCGAGCCCGTTGCCATCGCCGCAGCGGGCGCGCTGCTGGCCAACGGACCGGTCACCGTCATCCTCGGTCGATCGAGCATCGCCGACGACGGCGCCGGTGCCGTCGCGGCCGCCGCGGCCATCCACGCGGCGCACCCGGAGGTGCGGTTCCTCTCGGCCCTGCGGCGGGCCAATGTGCACGGCGCCCTCGACATGGGCATGGCCCCTGGGTTGCTACCCGGGCGCGTCACCCTCGATGCGGCCGGGCAGTGGTTCCGGGCCGGTGGCTGGGCGGGCGTCCCCGCCGAGGCGGGCCTCGATGCCACCGGCATCCTCCAAGCCGCCGCGGCCGGCAAGATCGACGTGCTGATCCTCCTCGGCGCCGACCCGCTCTCGAACTTCCCCGACACCGGGCTCGCCACCAAGGCCATCGCTGGCGCTCGTACCGTCATCGCCGTCGAGCACTTCCTCACGGCGGCCGCGCAGCAGGCTGACATCGTGCTCGCCGCGGCGGGCTACGCAGAGGTCGATGGCACCACCACCAACATCGAGGGCCGGCTCAGCACGGTGGCCCGCAAGATCACGCCGCCCGGCACGGCTCGTGCCGACTGGATGATCGCGGCGGAGCTGTCCCGGCTGCTCGGGACCGACCTCGAGCTCGAGTCGGTCGAGCAGATCTGGGCCGAGATCGAGGCGCTGGCCCCGAGTCACGCGGGCATCACGTGGGACCGTCTCCGCGCGCCCGACGCCCGTGACGGCATCGTGGTCCCGCTCGTCGTCGAGGCGGAGCCGGCGACGGAGCCCGCTGCCGTGGACGCCGACGCCGAGAACACTGAGGCAGGCGACAGCGAGCCGGACGCCGACGACGGTGAGCTCACCGGCGATCCCGAGCCGAGCGTCACCTCCCCGCCTGGGCCCGTCCGGCCGGGGTTGCTCACCTACGTCGCTCCGGCGGCGACCACCGCTCCTGCGTTCGACGCCTACTCGCTGCGCCTGGTCGCGACGCGCAAGCTCTACGACCTCGGCACCGCCACGCAGCGGTCCCCGTCGCTCGCGGCGCTCGTCGTCGGCACCACAGTGCGCATCAACCCCTACGACTTCGACCGCCTCGGCGTGGAGGCCGGTGCCAGCGTCTCGCTCACGTCCGAGGCGGGGTCGGTCACCCTCGAGGCGCACCCCGACAACGGCGTGCCCCGAGGCTCGGCGGCCGTGCTCGTGAACCAGGGGCCCGCCGTGGGGTCACTGATCAGTGCCGAGACGCCCGTCACCCAGGTGCGGGTGGAGCGGGCATGAACCTGATCGCCCTCGACCCGCTCCTTGCGGGCAAGATCGATCTCGGCGTGGTGCTGATCGTGCTGCTCAAGGTGGGCCTCAGCTTTGTCCTGCTCCTCGTGGCCGTCATGCTCATGATCTGGTTCGAGCGCAAGGTCCACGCCGACATGAGCAACCGCATCGGGCCGAACCGAGCTGGCCCGTTCGGGATCCTCCAGACCCTCGCCGACGGCATCAAGTTCTTCTTCAAGGAGGACCTGCTGCCCGATCGGGCCGACCGCAAGATCTTCATCCTCGCCCCCTTCCTCTCGATGGTCCCGGCCTTCCTCGTGTTCTCAGTGATCCCCATCGGAGGTGTGTTCACCGACGAGAAGCAGGGGGCGGTCAAGATCTTCGGCCACTACACGTGGCTGCAGCTGGCCGATCCGCCCATTGGCATCCTGCTCGTGCTCGCCAGCTCGTCGATCGCGGTGTACGGCGTCATGCTCGCTGGTTGGTCATCAGGCTCGAAGTACCCCCTGCTCGGCTCCGTGCGGGCGTCTGCCCAGGTGGTGTCCTACGAGGCCGCGCTGGGGCTGTCGGTGGTCACGGTGGTCCTCCTGGCGGGGTCGCTGTCCACGCATGACATCGTGATGAGCCAGGCCGGCGCCGGGTTCGGCGGCATCATCCCGCGCTGGAACCTCGTGGTCACCGGCCTCGTGCCCTTCGTGATCTTCGTGATCGCCGGCACCGCCGAGCTCAACCGGCCGCCCTTCGACCTGGTCGAAGCCGAGCAGGAGCTGGTGGGTGGCTTCCACACGGAGTACTCGTCCATCCGCTTCGCGCTCTTCTACCTGGCCGAGTTCATGAACACGGTGACGATGTCGGCGATCATCGTCACGCTGTTCCTCGGTGGCCCGGCTGGGCCCACGTTCTTCGGCCCCGATTGGATCTGGGGACCCCTGTGGTTCCTGGCCAAGCTCATGATCTTCCTGTTCATGTTCGTCTGGTTCCGAGCCACCTTGCCGCGCTTCCGCTACGACCAGCTCATGGACCTCGGGTGGAAGGCGCTCATCCCGCTCGCGCTCGGGTGGCTGCTTCTCCTCGCCACGATCAACGTGGCCCGCGACGAGGCGTGGAACCTGCCCCTCGTGGTGGCCGCCGGGTTCGTGACGATGGTGGTGGCCTACGCGCTGCTCACCGCCGCCATCTCCACGGCCCAACGCCGACGCGACGAGGCCGAGGAGGTGCTGCGCTGATGGGCTACCTCAACGGGTTCAAGATCACGTTCGGCAAGCTGTTCAAGGGCACCCGTTCGGGGGCCACGGTCACCGTTCCCTACGTGAAGGACAGCGGTCCGAAGCGGGAGAAGCCGGTGCGGCTCCACGGTCGCCACGTGCTCAACCGGTACGAGGACGGCATGGAGAAGTGCATCGGCTGCGAGCTGTGCGCCGGTGTCTGCCCGGCGCGCTGCATCTACGTCCGCGGCGCCGACAACCCGCCCGACGACCCGGTGTCTCCTGGCGAGCGCTTCGGGTTCGTCTACGAGATCAACTACCTGCGGTGCATCCACTGCGATCTGTGCGTGGAGGCGTGCCCGACCGAGGCAATCACCGAGTCCAAGCTGTTCGAGTTCTCCTTCACGAACCGTCAGGACGCCATCTACACGAAGGCCGAGCTGGTCGTCGGCGACGACGGCCTGCCGAAGCAGCTCCCCTGGGAGGACTGGTCCGATCTCGACAAGGTGGCCGGGAACACCTCGGCCTGGGTCCGCGCCACGGCGCCGTCTGGCTCGGCGGCCCACGAAGGCGTCGTGGCCTGGTCGGGCGAGCTCGGCTTCGGTGTGAAGGCCCCTGAGCTCGGTCAGACCGCTCCCGAGCCGGTCGCCGTCGCGGCCGAGGCCGACCTGGACGAGCCTGCCGACGACGAGCACTCCGGGGGCCACCACTGATGGTCGAGCTCGTCGTCTTCGGTCTCGCTGGGGCCATCTGCCTCGGTGGTGCGCTGGGCGTGGTCCTCAACCGCAACCCGGTGCACGCCGCGCTGTCGCTCGTGGCAACCCTGTTCGGGATCGCCGTGTTGTTCATCGCCCAGGACGCCAACTTCCTCGCGGCCGTGCAGATCATCGTCTACGCCGGCGCCATCGTGGTGCTCTTCCTGTTCGTGCTCATGCTGCTGGGCGTCGACCGCGCGGAGGACCTGTCGATCGAGCCCCTCGGGGGCCAGCGCCTGGCCGCGGTGGTGATCGGGCTCGGCGTGCTCGCCCTGCCCCTCCTCGCCATCGCGTCGACCGGCGGCGAGGCCACCGGTGCGCGACCGACGGCCGCCGTGGCGGCCAACGGCGCGCCGGGCACACCCGCAGCCGCCAACCACATCGACCATGGCGTAGCCGACGTCGCGCAGCTGGGCCGGTCGCTCTTCACCGACTACCTCTTCGCGTTCGAGGTCACCTCGGTGCTCCTGGTCATCGCGGTCGTCGGCGCCGTCGTGCTGTCCCGGAAGGTGAAGCGCGCCGACCTCATCGACGACCCGCTCGTGACCGCCGTGTCACCGCCCGAGACCGCCGACCAAGGAGCCGACTCGTGATCGCCGTCGCGCAGGTCACTCCCGCCTGGTACCTCGTGCTCGGCTCGATGCTCTTCAGCATCGGTGCCGTAGGGCTGCTGGTCCGCCGAAACCCCCTCGTGATGTTCATGTGCGTGGAGCTCATGCTCAACGCCGTGACGCTCACGTTCGTCACGTTCTCACGCATGCTCGAAGACGTGCGGGGCCAGACGGTCGTGGTGTTCGTGCTCGTGGTGGCCGCGGCCGAGGTGGTGGTGGGGCTCGGGATCATCGTCGCCCTCCTCCGCAAGCAGCCATCCGCAACCGCCGACGACCTCACGGTCCTGAAGGGATGACGGTGCTCGACCTCGTTTGGCTCGTCCCCGCGCTCCCGCTCGCCGGCTTCCTCGTACTGCTTGTAGGCGGCCGTCGCCTCGGTGAGCCCGGCGCCGGATGGCTCGCCACGCTCGCCTCGGCGGGCTCCTTCGTGGCTACCTGCGTGGTGTTCATCGGCCTCCTGGGCCAGGACGAGCACAACCGCCATCACGTGCTCACCCTCTTCGAGTGGCTGCCTGCGGGCGGCTTCAGCGTCGACGTCGGCTTCCTCGCCGACCCGCTGTCGATCACGATGGCGCTCTTCGTCACCGGCATCGGCACCCTGATCCATCTGTACTCGATCGGGTACATGCACGGGGACCCAGGCTTCACGAAGTTCTTCGTCTATCTCAACCTGTTCGTGTTCTCGATGCTGATGCTGGTGCTGGGCGACAACATGCTCATCACGTTCCTCGGGTGGGAAGGCGTGGGCGCGTGCTCCTACTTCCTGATCTCGTTCTGGTTCAGCGAGGAGGCCAATGCCTCGGCTGGCAAGAAGGCCTTCATCACCAACCGCATCGGTGACTGGGGCTTCATGGTGGCGATGTTCCTCACCTTCGCCACGGTGGGATCGCTGAGCTACACCACGGTGCTCGAGCGGGCCCCGCAGTTGGCACCGGTGACGGCCACCGCCATCGCCCTGTTGCTGTTCGTGGGGGCGTGCGGCAAGTCGGCGCAGCTCCCGCTGTTCGTATGGCTGCCCGACGCCATGGCCGGCCCCACGCCGGTCTCCGCGCTCATCCACGCCGCCACGATGGTCACCTCTGGCGTGTACCTCATGGTGCGCATCAACCCGATCCTCGCCCAGAGCTACGTGTGGGCCCCCAGCGTGATCGCCTGGGTCGGCGTCGCCACCGCGCTGTTCGCAGCCACCATCGCCGTCGCCCAGACCGACATCAAGAAGGTGCTCGCCTACTCAACGGTCAGCCAGCTCGGCTACATGTTCCTGGCGGTGGGTTCGGGCGCCTACGTCGCGGCCATCTTCCACATGATCACCCACGCCTTCTTCAAGGCCCTCATGTTCCTGGGCTCGGGCTCGGTGATCCACGGGATGCACGACGAGCAGGACATGCGTCGCATGGGCGGCCTGCGCAAGCTCATGCCCATCACGGCCGCCACGTTCATCGTCGGCTGGCTGGCCATCGCCGGTGTGCCCCCGTTCGCGGGCTTCTGGTCGAAGGACGAGATCCTTCTGTTCGCCTACGACAAGAGCCCGGCCCTGTGGGCCGTGGGCCTCGTCACCGCGCTCCTCACGGCCTTCTACATGAGCCGCCAGGTCTTCATGGTCTTCTTCGGGGAGGAGCGCTGGCGTGAGGCCGACGCCGACGACGACCATGCGCCGCACGGGGCCGAACCGCATGAGTCACCGTGGCTGATGACGGTCCCGCTGGTGGTGCTCGCCGGCCTCGCCATCGTGGGCGGCGGTCTCAACCTGCCCTTCACGAAGCGCATCCACTTCCTCGAGCGCTGGCTCGAGCCCGTGCTCGGGGGCAACGAGCGCGTGCTCGACGTCGCCACCGGCACCAAGGTCGGTCTCGCGGCCGTCGCCATCGTCGCCGCGCTCATCGGCGTCGGCCTTGCCGTGCGCGTCTACCTGCAGCATCGCGCCGAGCCCGTGGAGCCGGCCATCCTCGCCGAGGCCTGGCGCTACGACCGCACCATCTCCGCCTTCATGGGCGGCCCCGGCCGGGCTGGCTTCCAGGCCACCGCGGACTTCGACGGCACCGTGATCGACGGCGCGGTCAACGGCGTGGCCCGCCTCGTGCAGGGCGGCGGCCGCGGCTTGCGCGTGCTCCAGTCCGGCTATGTCCGCAGCTACGCCCTCGGCGTGGCGGTCGGGGTCGTCGGTCTCCTCGGCTACTTCCTGACTCGAGTGTCCTTCTGACCATGCTGTCCTCGATCCTTGCCAACGAAGGCGGCCACGCCGTCGCCAGCGCGCCCCTGACCGCGGCCATCGTGGTGCCGTTCGTCGGTGCGCTTGTGGTCGCGGCCATCCCCAAGGGGCGAGCCGAGCTCCACCGCATGGTGGCGCTGATGTTCGCGGCCGGGTCGGGTGCCATCTCGCTGTGGCTCATGGCGGCGTTCGATCGCTCGAACGCCGGCTTCCAGTTCGACGTCAACCGCAGCTGGATCTCCGAGTTCGGGATCTCCTGGCACGTGGGGATCGACGGGATCTCGCTGTTCCTCGTCGTGCTGTCGGGGTTGCTCTTCCCATTGGCCATCGTGGCCGTCACGCCGCACCACGACCCCAAGCCCTACTACGCCTGGCTGCTGGTGCTCCAGGGCGGCTGCATGGGGGTGTTCAGCGCGCTCGACCTGTTCCTGTTCTTCGTGATGTTCGAGATCGTGCTCGTGCCGATGTACTTCCTGATCGGCGGGTGGGGCTACGCCGACCGGGTCTACGCCGCACTGAAGTTCTTCCTCTTCACCATGTTCGGCTCGGCCCTGATGCTCGTCGGCATCGTGAGCCTCGCCTTCCTCCACCGCGACGGCGTGCGGGATGACAACGCCGCCAAGGTCGCCCAGGTGCAGGCGGCCGCCCAGGATCAGATCGCCCAGATCGCGTCCGGCGCACAGGGCCTCGATCCCAGCGATCCGAGCGCGCAGGCGACGGTGGCCCAGCTGCAGGCCCAGGTGGCCGCCATCAACGCGGATGCGGCGGCCAAGGTCGACGTGCTCGCTCATCCCAAGCTCGACTTCGACCTCGTCACGATCGCCGAATCGCAGCACGTGGCCGACACGTCAACCGGGGCGAGCCCGTTCCACTGGGGCGCAGCCCGCTGGATCTTCCTTGCCTTCGCGCTCGCCTTCGCGGTGAAGGTGCCGCTGTTCCCGCTCCACACGTGGCTGCCCGATGCCCACACCCAGGCTCCGACGGCCGGCTCGGTGATCCTGGCCGGCGTGATGCTGAAGCTCGGCACGTATGGGTTCGTGCGCTTCGGGCTCTACCTGTTCCCGGGCGCCACGGTGTTCTTCGCTCCGGCCATGGTCACCCTCGGGGTGGTCGGTATCCTCTACGGCGCCATCGTGGCCACCATGCAGAAGGACCTGAAGCGACTCGTCGCCTACTCATCGGTGGCCCACCTCGGGTTCATCGTGCTCGGCACCTTCGCCCTCACCACCCAGGGCATCCAGGGCGGTGTGCTCCAGATGGTCAACCACGGCATCTCCACCGGAGCGCTGTTCCTCCTCGTCGGGATGATCTACGACCGTCGCCACACCAGGGAGATCGCGGCGCTCAAGGGGCTGCAGAAATCGGCCCCGATCCTCGCCGGGGTGTTCACGGTGGTGATGCTCAGCTCGATCGGCCTGCCCGGCCTCAACGGCTTCGCTGGCGAGTTCCTGATCCTCGTCGGCTCGTTCCTCACGCGCCGATGGTGGACGGTCGTCGCCGCGGGCGGTGTGATCCTGGCCGCTCTCTACCTCCTCTGGGCCTACCAGCGGGTGTTTCACGGCGAGCCGGACGAGGACAACGCCGCCACCCCAGATCTCAGCTGGCGCGAGGGTCTGGTGATGGCCCCGCTCCTCGGGCTCATCGTGTTCCTCGGTGTGTACCCCAAGCCGCTGCTCGAACGCATCGAGCCTTCGGTCGACCGTCTCGTCGCCCACATCGAGGCGCACTCTGACTACGTGCAGCCCGCGGTGGCGTCTCAGGGCGCGGGCGACGAGCACGCTGACGCGGCCGCAGGGGAGGGGAAGTGATGCTCGCCTTGCTCCCCCTCGTCGCTCAGCCGCTCGATCAGGGCCCCGACCCCATCGGCCGGGTCGACGTTGCCTGGTCGGCCGTCGCGCCGATCTTGGTGTTGGTGGGAGGAGCGCTGCTGCTGCTCGCCGCCGACGCCCTCAAGCGGCGCAAGCCCATCGACGGCAGCTACGCGCTCTTGACGGTGGTGATCGCCGGCGGCGCGATGGCGCTCGCTGTGCCGCTCTGGCAGCGAGTGCAGGACGCGCAGCGGGGCCCGTTCTCGACGCTGGCCCACTCGGTGGGGGTGGACGGCTTCTCCGTGTTCGCCACGTTCGTGCTGGCCGCTGCGGTGATCCTGGGCGCTCTGCTCTTCGACGGCTGGTTGCGACGTGAGGAGATGGACGGCGCCGAGCCCTATGTCCTCATGCTGCTGTCGGCTTCCGGCGGCATGATGATGGCCTCCGCCAACGACCTCATCGTGATGTTCCTGGGGCTGGAGATCCTGTCGATCGCCGTCTATGTGCTGGCCGCGATGCACCTGCGCAAGACCACCTCGCAGGAAGCGGGCGTGAAGTACTTCGTGCTCGGAGCGTTCTCCTCGGCGTTCTTCCTCTACGGCATCGCGATGATCTACGGCGGCACCGGCTCCACGAACCTCGTCGACATCTCGTCGTATCTGTCCACCACGGTGCTCGGCGACGGCGGCCTGTTGCTGGCGGGAATGGCGCTCCTGCTCGTGGGGTTCGGCTTCAAGGTCGCCGCGGTCCCGTTCCACTTCTGGACGCCCGACGTCTACCAAGGCGCGCCGAGCCCGAGCGTGGCCTGGATGGCCTCCGGCGTGAAGGTCGCCGGCTTTGCCGGT
>JBKJSO010000287.1:0-3812 GCA_046595835.1 Acidimicrobiales bacterium
CGTTGCTCGTGGTCGAGGGCTACGCCGCCGCCATCCTCGGGCGCCTGCGGAACCTCCCCCTCACGTTTGTGGGGGCGCTGGTGCTCGGCATCACGCAGGCCTACCTCATCGGCTACAGCCAGCGGTTCAGCTTCGGCGTGGGGATCCTCGGCACAGGCGGGGTGCTGGCCGAGCTGCTGCCGGTGGTCACCACCGTGTTCCTCTTCGCGGTCGTCGTGCTGATGCCCCAGAGCCGTCTGCAGGTCGGCCGAATCGCGGGGGCCCGCGTGCCGCGCGTGCCCGGGCTGGCCACGTCGCTGCGTCGTGGGGCGCTGTTCGTGGCACTGGCCGCGCTGGTGGCCAGTGCGTTGTCGGAGACGCAGCTGTTCAACGCCAGCACGGGACTGGTCGTCGCGATGGTGATGCTCTCGCTCGTCGTGCTCGTGGGGTACTCCGGACAGATCTCCTTGTGCCAGTACACCTTCGTCGGGGTCGGCGCCTCCACGATGGGGAAGTTCTTCGGATCGGGTTCGGTGCTCGGCCTCGTCGCGGCCACGCTCGTGGCGGCGGCCTTCGGGGCGCTGGTGGCGCTGCCCGCCCTCCGCCTGCGCGACATCTACCTCGCGCTGGTCACCGTGGCGTTCGCGCTCTTCGGTGAGCGCCTGATCTTCGATCACCCCAAGGTGTTCGACCAAGGCGCCACGCTCACGTTCGAGCGTCCCACGTGGCTCGGCATCGACCTCGGCGGCGAGCGGGCGATGTTCATCTTCCTGGCCGTGTGCTTCAGCGCGATGGCGGTCCTCGTCCTCAGCATCCGGCGCGGTCCCCTCGGCCGTCGCCTGGCCGCCTTGAACGACAGCCCGGCCGCCTGCATGACCCTCGGCCTCAACCTGATCCGCACCAAGGTCACCGTGTTCGCCATCTCCGCGGGGATGGCCGGGTTCGCCGGTGGGCTCTTCGGCATGCTGCGAGCCAGCGTGTCGGCCAACGACTTCGTGCTCCTGGTGAGCCTCAACACCTTCCTGCTCGCCATGATCGGTGGCATCACCACGATCACCGGCGCCCTCATCGGTGGGATGGCGCTTCCCTTCCTCGACGCCGACCTCCAGGGGCTGTTCATCGGGGCGGGGGCCATCGTCATCAGCCGTCTCCCGAACGGGTTCGCCGGCATCCTCTACGGGATCCCGGATCGGCTGCGGCGCCCGCCGGCCACACGGGGTCGATCGGAGCCCGAAGGCGTCGCCACAGATCGGTCGCCCCGAGTCGACGAGCCGGTGCCTGCGTGACGGCGCCGGGGATCGAGCTGGTCGGCGTGCGCGCCGCGTACGGGCGGATCGACGTGCTGCGCGGCGTCGACCTCGTCGTGCCCGCCGGGTCGGTGTTCGCACTCCTCGGTCCGAACGGCGCGGGGAAGTCCACGACGCTGCGCGTGATCAGCGGTCGCATGCGTCCCAGCGCCGGGTGCGTGCACATCGCGGGGGTGCACGTGAACGGCACCCCACCCGCTCGGCTGGCTCGGGCGGGGCTCTGCAGCGTCCCCGAGGGCCGCGGGATCTTCCCCAACCTCACCGTGTCGGACAACCTGCGGATGGCGACGTTCCGCGGCGGCGTGACCCTTGACGACGTGCGCGACGTCGCGTTCGACCGCTTCCCCGTGCTCGGCGAGCGCCGCGCTCAGCTGGCGGGCACGCTCTCGGGCGGCGAGCAGCAGATGCTCGCCCTCGCCCGAGCCCTCAGCACCGATCCGTCGGTGCTCCTGCTTGACGAGATCTCGATGGGCCTCGCGCCGCTCATCGTCGCCCAGCTCTACGAGGCGGTGGCCCGACTGGCCGATGAGGGGCTCACGATCCTGATCGTCGAGCAGTTCGCCCGGGTGGCGCTCCCGGTGGCGGACTTCGCGGGGATCATGACGCACGGCCGCATCCAGGTGGTCGGCGAGCCCGCCGACGTGGAAGCGGCGCTCTCCGAGGCCTACCTGGGGGCGGCGTGACGACGCCGGCCCGCACGCGCCGCTGGCCGTGGCTGCTCCTCGGGGTGGCGGGCATCGCCACGTTCGGGATCGGCATCGCGGGCGCCAACGCGCAGGGCCCGGGGGCCGTCGTGAACGGTCTCGACGCGGTGGCCGTCAGCGATGGGATGGAGCAGACCTTCGGCGATCCGAGCACCGCGCCATACCCAACGGCCACCGGCGACATCGCCCACACCGAAGCGACGCTGTCAGCAGGGCCCACGGGCTACGCGCTGGCCAGCACTGCGTGGCCGGGACCGCTGGCGGCCAACGCGGGCAGCCTGGCAGTGCTCCTCGGCGCGCCGTCCCAGGCTGGCCAGGCCAACTACAGCGGCCGCACCGAGGCGTTCTCGCCCGGTGGCCCCCACGACGCTGAGCTTCCTGGCATGACGGCCCACGCCGATGGCGGCGAGACGGAGGCCGTCGCAGGGGCGCAGGATTTCGAGAGCTCGCAGGGGCAGACCACGGGCGACGTCCGGAGCCGTTCGGGGTCGTCGTACGCCGACGGAGTGCTGCGCTCGGTCTCCTCGTGCACCGCCTCCGATCTGGGCTTCGCCGGAGGAGCCGTCACGGTCGGCTCGGTGCGCACTGAGGCCGAGGCAACGACGAACGGCGCGTCGAGCGAGTCTGGCGGCCGCACGGTGGTGTCCGGGATGAAGGTCGGCGGTCAGGGCGCCGAAGTGGACGAGAAGGGCGTTCGCTTCACCGATCCGGCAACCGCGCCAATCGGTGAGCAGGTCCTGTCGAACTTCGGGATCAGCATGTACGTGGTTGCCCCCCGCCACAGCGAGGCCCCATCAGCGGCGAGCCATCAGGCCGGATCGCTCGTGGTGATCTGGGACCCGCCCGGAACCGGCTACGGGTACATCTACAGCATCTGCGGCTCCGCGGCCACGGTGGCACTGCGCACTGGTCTGGCCTTTGTGTCCGAAGGGCTCACGTTGCCGCCAACCCTCGCTGACCCGGTCGTGGACGGCCTCGGCATCACGCCGGGGTTCGACGCGGGCGCGGCGCCGGGACCCGCTTCCGCCAAACCGGTGGTGGCCACCCCGCCCGTCGCGGCACCCGTCGTGGACGCCGCCCCCATTGACTTCGTACGCAACCTCTCCATCTGGCCCTACCTGGTCGGCGCGCTGTGCGTGCTCGCCTCGGGCATCGGTCTCGGCCGTGCCCGCGACGCCGCGCTGGCGCCCCGCTCGGTCGCGGTGGCCTGCCCTCTCGAAGGAGCTCGACGATGACCACGCTGCCACTCGACGGAGCCGCACCGACCGACTCGACGGAGGTCGGGCTGGCCGCGGCGCTGCAAGAGCGCGTCGCGGAGCGACTGCTGGCGCTGCGACGTCGACGCGGCGCGCCCGCGTCGCTCGAGCATCGCATCGCGCTGGTCGGCGGGCTGCTGCTCGCGGCCGGTGCCGTGCTCGTGCTGCTGGGCTGGTACGGCGCCGCCCACACGAGCCGGGTGTACCTGCAGATCCCGTACGTCATCTCGGGCGGCCTGCTCGGCGTGGTGCTCGCGTTTGCCGGCGGGTGCGCCTACCTCGCCTCGTGGCTGACCCGCCTCGTGCAGGACCAGCAGGCCCGTACCGACGAGGCTGTCGCCGCAGCGCGGGACACGACGGCGGCGCTCGTTCGCATCGAAGCGCTCCTGGCCGCGGGAGCGCGCGTGGGCGCCGGGGCGACGCCCGCGGCGGCCGTCCCCGGCGTGCCGCTGGCCGAGCTCGTGGCCACACCGTCAGGAAAGCTGGCCCACCGCCCCACCTGTCCCACCGTGGTGGGGCGCACCGACCTCCGGCCGGCCACCGTCGGGCCTGAGGGCCTGGCGCCG
>JBKJSO010000052.1:0-3356 GCA_046595835.1 Acidimicrobiales bacterium
GGAACAGGCCGCGCCGGCGGCGCCAGAGGAAGCTGCGCTTGCGGGCGGGCGTCTTGGCCGTCGAGCCACCTGGCCGCGCCTTCGGGGAGCGCTTGGCCGTCGATGCCGCGCGCGCCTGCGTCGAGGCGGGGGATCGCTTACGGGCAGGAGGGCGGCGCTCGGTCATGCGGGGCAGGTGACGACGGCGGCTGGGGGGGCCGGGCCATCGAGCCGGTAGAGCGTAGGCGTCACGCCCCGCGATCCCGCATCGCGGCGAGGGTTCGCTCGCCGACGGCGGTCGCCAGCACCACAGCGGCCGCCACGGCGGCGCCCGTCGCCACGGCCGAGGTGTCGACCGTGCCCGACCACGGCGTCGCCACGCTCGCCACGAGGACGAGCGCCAGCAGCGCCCCCGCGAGCACGGCCGCGTCGAGGGCTCTGGCGCGCCCGACGCGCACCCGGCTCGCGGCTGCGGCCAGGCCGGCGGCAACGATCGTCGCCACCACTCGGGTCCACCACTGGCCACCGAGGGCCGGGCCCGCGACGACATCGGCCGCTGCGGCGCCGAACGCGAGTGGACGAAGCCAGCGGTCTACGAGCTGGCGAACCCCTTCGCTGCGTCGTGCCGAGCCACGACCGGGGGCGGCGGGTGCGTGGGGGGCTGGCCGCGCTGGCCGCTCGGCCGGAGAGGCGAGCACGATCGTGGCGGCCACCACCCAGGACGAGGCCGCACCTGCGCCAGGGCCGACGAGGCCGGCCGGGCCGAGTACGGCCTGCGCGCCCGCGAGCGCGTCGAGCGAGCTCGCGCCCCATCGCCAGGCCGACGCCAGGCAGGCCGGCACCAGCGCGAGCGCCGCGGGCCGCCACGCCACGACGGCCAGCAGCCCGGCCAGCACGAGCAGGTCGCCCCGCGACAGCACGGCCAGCACCACCGCCGCCGCAGCGGCGCCCGTGCGGATCAGCTCGGTGTGGTCGGTGCTCAACCCTGGCCGAGCAGGAACGTTCGGGCCAGGTGGTTCCACGAGCACGATGGGCACACCTCGACGACGTAGCACGCCAGGCGGGAGCGGCCCTTGGCCAGCTTGGTGAGCTCGCCCTTGGCGGTGATGCACCGGCCGGACGACGGCAGCCGGTCGCCGAACGCGTAGGTGACGAGGACGATGTTGTCCTCCTCACAGATGGGGCACTCCATCGAGGTGGGCTCGCTGGCCGACACGGCGGCCCGCTTCAGCTCCGGGTGCGCATCGCAGACCTCGTGCTTGGCCAAGCGGCCCTTGCGGAACTCCGACACCACGCCCATCCGGGCCAGTCGGTAGTCGATCACGCCGCCGGCCGCCTGCTGGCCGTGGCCGCGGATCGCATCGGGCCGGAACGTCACGCCGTGAGGTTACCGGCCCCCCACCTCGAGCGAACCAGCGACGGATCAGCCACAACGCTGTGGCCGGATCGTCGCGGGTTCACGGAGGTTGCAAGTCGCTTCGGAGGCGGACGTGACGGAGGTCACGGCGGCCGGGGCTTGACGGATGCAGCGTCGTCGTACACTCTGGTCGTTACATCGAATCGATACATCGGTCTGATGCACCCCACCCATGATCGACCTCGCCATCCTCGGCCTCCTCACAGAGCAAGAGCTCCACGGCTACGAGCTGAAGAAGCGGCTCGGTGAGCTGTTGAGCAGCCGCGCCTCGATCAGCTTCGGCTCGCTCTACCCCGCCCTGGCGCGCCTCGAGGCGCAGGGCGCCGTGAAGGCCGTCGAAGAGCGCACCGTCGTGCCCGCCGCGCCCATGTCGGGCTCGCTGGCCGGCGAGCTGGCCGCATTCCGGGCGAGGGTGCGCGAGTCGAGCCTGCGCAACGGCACCGGCCGCGGCAAGAAGGTCTACGGCATCACCGATCTCGGCCGCGAGCGCCTCGTCGAGCTCCTCGCCGACCCCGACGTGAGCGACGACCGGGAGTTCACGCTGCGCGTCGCGTTTGCCCGTCACCTGCCCGGTGCCGGCCGACTCGAGCTCTTCGAGCGCCGCCGCACCGAGCTGCTCGGCCGCCGCGACGACCTCCGTCGCCGCTCCGGCGCCGGCCACGACACCTACCTCGGCGCGCTGCGCGAGCGCGACGCCGAGAACCTCGTCAACGACCTCGCCTGGCTCGACCGGCTCATCGCCGCGGAACGCCAGGCCAACGCTCAGGAGGAACACCAATGACCGACATCCGCCTCGCCATCGCTGGCATGGGCAACTGCGCGAGCTCGCTCGTGCAGGGCCTCACCTACTACAAGGACGCGGATCCGGCTGACCGGGTCCCCGGGCTCATGCACGTCGAGCTCGGCGGCTACCACATCCGCGACATCGAGCTCGTGGCGGCCTTCGACGTCGACGCCACGAAGGTGGGCCTGGATGCCTCCAAGGCCCTACTGGCCGACATCAACAACACGATCCGATTCGCCGAGGTGCCCCACCTGGGCGTCGAGGTCATGCGCGGACCGACGCTTGACGGCTTCGGTGAGTTCTACCGGCAGGTCGCCGAGGAGAGCCCGGCCGAGCCCATCGACGTGGCCCAGGTGCTGCGCGACACGAAGACCGACGTCCTCGTGTCGTACCTGCCCGTCGGCTCCGAGGAGGCCCAGCGCTACTACGCCCAGGCGTGCCTCGATGCCGGCGTGGCCTTCGTCAACGCCATCCCCGTGTTCATCGCCTCCGACCCCGTCTGGGCCGAGAAGTTCCGCGCTGCCGGTCTGCCCATCGTGGGTGACGACATCAAGAGCCAGGTCGGCGCCACGATCGTGCACCGCACCCTCGCCCGCCTCTTCGAGGACCGCGGCACCACGATCGACCACACGTACCAGCTGAACTTCGGCGGCAACATGGACTTCATGAACATGCTGGAGCGCAAGCGCCTCAAGTCGAAGAAGATCTCCAAGACGCAGTCGGTCACCAGCCAGATCGACCAGGGCATCTCCGACCGCGACGTGCACATCGGCCCGTCGGACCACGTGCCGTGGCTCGAGGATCGCAAGTGGGCCATGATCCGCCTCGAGGGTCGCAACTTCGGCGACGTGCCGCTCACCGTCGAGCTCAAGCTCGAGGTGCACGACTCCCCCAACTCCGCTGGTGTGATCATCGACGCCGTGCGCTGCGCCAAGATCGGCCTCGACCGCGGCATGGGCGGCCCCCTCGAGGGTCCCAGCGCCTACTTCATGAAGAGCCCGCTCGTGCAGTACCGCGACGAGGAGGCCCATCGCATGGTCGAGGCCTACGCCAACGGCGAGGCCGACCTGAAGTAACAGCTTCTGTGCACCGCCACCATCGCTATGCGGAGGTGGCGGTGCACAGAACGAGTGATCGCGGCCAGACTGCCGGGATGCACCAACGCTTCACCTTGGC
>JBKJSO010000210.1:0-4078 GCA_046595835.1 Acidimicrobiales bacterium
GTCGCTGCGCTCGGTAGCGGAGGTCGGCCTCATGCGAGGCGACGCCGCCACCTTCATCGTCTACGGCGAGCGCACCTACGGGTTCGGCACCTTCGTGGAGGCGGCCAACAGCGTGGCCCACTCGCTGCGCGATCGCTTCGGGCTGGCGAAGGGCGACAGAGTGGCGGTGCTGGCCCAGAACAACCCGGAGTGGTGCTTGACCTTCTGGGCCACCGTGTCACAGGGCGCCGTGCTCGTCGGGCTCAACGGCTGGTGGACCACCGACGAGATCGAGTACGGCCTGGAGGACTCCGGGGCCAAGGTCCTCGTCGCTGACCGCAAGCGCTTCGAGCGCATCGCCGGATCGCTCGACTCGGCCCCCGACCTCGAGCACGTGTTCCTCATCGACTGCTCCCCCGCCGACCTCGGCCTCGGCGACGACCCTCGCATCCACGAGTTCTCCGAGCTCACCGGCGCGCCCACGGCCGAGTTCGTGGCGGAGGACATCGCCGAGGACGACCCGGCCGTGATCTTCTACACGTCGGGCACGACGGGTCGCCCCAAGGGCGCCATCTCCACCCACCGGAGCATGATCGCCAACCTCCAGAACACGATGTACAACGCCCTGGCCGGCTCGATGACGGGGGGTGGGGCGCTTCCCGATGGCGTCGGTGGTGCCAACGTGGCCCTGTTCACCTCCCCCCTCTTCCACGTGTCGGGGTGCCACTCCACGCTCGTCGTGGGCCTGCTGGCCGGCCTGAAGCTCGTGATGCCCGAGGGTCGCTTCACGCCTGAGACGGCGCTCGAGCTCATCCAAGAGCACAAGGTCACGCTGTGGGCCACGGTGCCCACGATGGTGTGGCGCGTGTGCGAGCACCCGGACCGCCACAGCTACGACACGGGCTCCGTGCGCAGCGTGGCCTTCGGCGGCTCGCCGTCGGCAGACGAGCTCCAGCGCATGGTGCACGAGACGTTCCCGAACGTGTCGAGCACATCGAACGCCTATGGGCTCACCGAGACGTCGTCGGTGGCCACCGTGATCTCCGGCCAAGAGGCCCTCGACCGCCCTACGTCCGTCGGGCAGCCAGTGCCCACCGTGCACCTCAAGATCGTCGACGCCGCCGGCATCGAGCTCCCCACCGGGGCCACCGGAGAGGTGTGCATCACGGGACCCATCCTGATGGCGGGCTACTGGAAGAAGCCCGTGGCCACCGCCGAGGCGATCGACGCCGACGGGTGGCTCCACACCGGCGATGTCGGCCACCTCGATGACGCGGGCTTCCTCTTCATCACCGATCGCAAGAAGGACATGATCATCCGAGGCGGCGAGAACATCTACTGCGTGGAGATCGAGCAGCGCCTCGTGTCGCACCCGCACATCGCGGACGCCGCCGTGATCGGCGTGCCCCACCCCGAGCTGGGCGAAGAGGTGAAGGCCGTCGTGCAGGTGGAGGAGGACGAGACGCTCACGGAGGCAGAGGTTCGGCAGTGGGTGGCCGACGGACTCGCCGCCTTCAAGGTGCCCACGTACGTCGAGGTCACAAGCGACAAGCTGCCCCGCAACGCGAGCGGCAAGCTGCTGAAGAACGTGCTGCGCGGGGCCGGCGAGGTCAGCTTCGCGGAGACGATGTAGCCACCGCCGCGGCGACCGCCACGTGGGTGGCGAGGTGCATGACGGCATCGTGGCCCTCGACGGCGGCCGTCACCCCCGTCGCCCCGGTTCCTCCCGTGACGAACACCTTCATGGCGTGGGTCAACTCCGTGCGGGTTCCGCGAGGCCGATCACGTCGTCGCCGACCGTCTCCGGCAGTCCCCGCATCGCGAGCAGCCCGATGAGCATCAGCGCAGTCAGGCCGAAGATCGACGTGCGAGTCGACCACGTGCCGTCGAGCGTCCCGACCACGACCAGCCCCACAGAGCCGGCGGCCACGACCACGCCGAACACGAACGACAGCAGGGTGGCCCGCAGCTCCGTGGGGAACAGCTCCGAGAGGTACACCGGGCGCACCGACACCAACCCCGCGTCGGCCCCCGTGAGCAGGAAGAAGCCGGGCGCGAACAACCACCGCTGCTCGCTGTACACGAGTGCGATCCCGAGCACCATCACCAGGGTGCTCCCGATGAGCACGCGCCGGCGACCGACCCGGTCGCTCAGCCGTCCACCGGCGATGTAGCCGAGGAGCGTGGCCGGTCCGGCCGCGATCACGATGACGGTGAACAGTCCGTGCCACCCGTAGCCGTCCTGCGCGAGCTCGGCGGCGTAGAAGAACACGGGCACGCCGACGACGCCGTGGGCGCCGAGCACGACCATCACACGCCACAGGTGCGGGCGGTATCGAGCGTCGACGTGGGGCCAGAACGACGCCTGCACGCGGTCGGTGCTCGCCGCGACAGCGAAGGCCTTCGTCTCGTGCAGGTTGCGTCGCAGCCACGCCACCGCCAGCAGCGGCGGAAGCGCGGCGACGTAGAGGATGCGCCAGCCGAGCGGCGTGTGCGAGACCGCGAGCAGCATCAGGGCCACGAGCCCGTAGCCCGCCATCGCGATCGTGCCGAGCAGCGTGAGACCAGCGCCCCGACGGTCGGAGCGGAGCTCCTCGCTGATGACGATGCCCGACAGCGACTCCTCGGTGGCGAGGAAGAGCCGGGCCACCAGCTGGAACACCACGAAGGACACGAACCCCCACGCGAGCGACGTGGCCGCGGTCGCCACGGTGAAGGCGAGCACCGATGCGAGCAGCATGCGTCGCCGCCCCACCCGGTCGGCAAGGCGCAGCACGGGCATGCTGCCGAGCGCGCCCACCCGGATGACGGCCACGCCGATCCCGAAGGTGGCCACGGTGGTGCCCAGACCCTTCGCCAGCGCCGGTCCTGCCAGGCCGAGCAGGCCGGCGTCGTAGTTGAGGAAGAATCCCACCGCGGACAGCGGCAGGAGCACACCCCACTCGTGCGCATTGAACCCGTACTTGAGGTCGGGCCCGTGCTCCGGCTCCATCTCGGGAACCGGCAAACCCCCCAGATCAGACATCCCGAGAGGATTCCACAGCCGGGGTCCCCCCACCTACCTCGACAACCGACCAGCCTTTGTCGGCACCACGCCGCGCTGACCCCTCTCAGCGCCTCACCCGCCGCTGATGTCCTGCACGCGCTGCTTGCCCTGGGAGATCCACGGCATCATGGCGCGGAGCTCCTCGCCGACCTTCTCGATCTGGTGCTCGGCGCCCCTGGCCTTGAGCGCCTTGTAGGTGGGCCGGCCCGACTCGCTCTCGGCCACCCACTCAGCGGCGAAGCGGCCGTCTTGGATCTCATCGAGGATCTTGCGCATCTCTGCCTTCACGGCGGCGTTGATGATGCGCGGGCCGCGAGTGAGGTCGCCGAACTCGGCGGTGTCGGATATGGAGTAGCGCATGCCGGCGATGCCCTGCTCGTACATGAGGTCGACGATGAGCTTCAGCTCGTGCAGGCACTCGAAGTAGGCCGACTCGGGCTGGTAGCCCGCCTCGACGAGCGTCTCGAACCCCGCCTGGACGAGGGCGGTGAGACCGCCGCAGAGCACCACCTGCTCGCCGAAGAGATCAGTCTCGGTCTCCTCCTCGAAGGTGGTCTCGAGCACGCCGGCCCGCGCCCCGCCGATGGCGCTGGCGTAGGACAGCGCGAGATCGCGCGCCTTGCCGGTGGCGTCTTGGGCCACTGCGATGAGGCACGGCACGCCACCGCCTTCGGTGTAGGTGCGTCGCACGAGGTGGCCGGGACCCTTGGGGGCGACCAGGGCGACGTCGACGTCGGCCTGCGGCACCACCTGGTCGAAGCGCACGCTGAAGCCGTGGCCCACGAAGAGCGCGTCGCCCGAGGACAGGTTCGGTGCGATGTGCTCGTTGAAGATCGCCTTGTGCTCGGTGTCGGGGCCCAAGAGCATGATGAGGTCGGCCTCGGCGCTGGCCTCGGCCACCGACAGAACGCGCAGGCCGGCGGCCTCGGCCTTGGCCACCGATGTCGATCCGGCGCGAAGCCCGACGCGCACGTCGACACCGGACTCCTTGAGGTTCAGAGCGTGGGCGTGGCCCTGGGAGCCGTAGCCGATCACGGCGACCTTGCGGCCGGC